>JAUWYD010000226.1 GCA_030616025.1 Chloroflexota bacterium | reverse complement strand
ACTGTACAAACGCATCAACCAGACCGTCGGTCTGCGCCCAGATTTCCTCACCTAGTGAATGGTAGCCGGCAATGTGATCCACGTTGTTGAGTTGATCAGTCCAGTAGGAACCTGGTTCTTTGCTCATCTGGCGGGCGGCTTCGATCATATCCTCGATGAGCTTCTTCGTCGTGCGACCACCCTCGCTCGGCACAAGCGTCAGCTCGGCGCCAAGAGCGCGCATATGATCGCGCTTCTCCTGGCTGAACGCATCGGAGGTGACAATACGTAGGCGGTAGCCTTTTGCAGCGCAGATCAACCCAAGAGAGGTACCCGTGCTGCCGGCTGTATACTCGACCACCGTACCTCCGGGCGGCAATCGCCCATCTGCCTCGGCGCGTGCGATCATCGCCTGCGCCATGCGGTCTTTCATACTACCTGTCGGGTTCGCCCATTCCAGCTTGACCACCACATGTGCGTGGCCCGGTGGGACTACCTTGCGCAGCTGCACCAGGGGTGTGTTTCCGATGGCATCAAGAACATTGCTAGCCATGCTCATGGCATCTACCTTCTTGTCTTGCTGGTAATGCATCGCTTGTGCCAACTCGCCAAGTGTCGGACCGAATGAAGCGCCCTGACTGCTGACTGTCAACTCAGCCCCGGGCTCGCGGATCAGAACCGCTGCCATCCTATTCCTTGGGGCGCTTGAAGACCATGCGGTAGCGGCCCCTCAGAAGATGCATGCTCACCAACTCCCATCCAAGTTCGCCAAGCTGATTGCTTAGCTCAAACATGGTCGGTCCGCTCTCCCAGTTTGGCAGTTCCTCGCCGTTCTCCCACTTGGGGCGCCAATGCTCGTGGTACCGGCACATAAAGAACTTATACTCCCACTTCTTCATTCTTATCCTCCGTCATAGGTATGAGTTTCTCGGGCGCTTCCAGGCACTGCCGGGCTGGCGAGGCCCTGCTCAGGGCGCCGGGCCTCTGGGACCTCTCCTTGCCTCCTCCCGCGAGCTCTCTGAGCAGCCGCTGTGGCTCCTCCAAGAGCCTCTTATAGCGAGTCGGCTTCGGAACTAGTTATACAACAAGACGGGAAGGGAGACAACCTTCCAGGTGGCGGCGCATACTCGGCGAGTGACCCGAGACCCCAGGATGCCCACAGGCAACTTGCTAGGGCCTCCTGGAGTCTGGGCGAAGGTCAGGCCGAGCAGAGGACCGGTTCCAGCTCCATTACCGAAGTTGCGCCCCGCAAGGAGAGGGGTTCATGGCCGCGACCAGCGTGAAGTTGGCGGAGAAGGTAAGGGTGCCCTCGGCGCGGTTGACGTTCACGACGTTGTCCTCCAGGGGCTGCTGGATGAGGTCCAGCACCCGCGCGCCGAACTCTGGTAGTACATCCCCGAACGACACGCCGTGGTGGGCCAGGCTGATCTCCCTCAGGCATGGTCAGTGCTCTCCTCTCACTAACCCGGCATGGCTGATGGTATGGGCGGGGCAGGCAGGACCGGCATGGCCTGGATTGCCTGTGCTGTGGCTTTGGAAGCTCGAGCAGATAGATTCGTATCCAACTTGACAGGATTTCTCTTTTTGTCTACAATCTATCAGGATTAGCGAATATAGCGATAAGGTGAGTTAAGCATGGACGAACAGGGATACACGTTACAGGCGCGTATGGTGAAAGCCCTGGCTCATCCGACACGGTTGAGGATACTGGCCCTGCTTCGGGACGGTGAGCGATGTGCCTGCGAATTTGGCCCGCTCCTGGGGCTGGGTCAGCCTAATGTGTCGCAGCATCTGGGCGTCCTGCGCAAAGCGCACGTGGTGAATACGCGGCGGGACGGCGTACGCATCATGTACCGCCTATCCGACGAACGGATCATTGAGGTTCTCGACACGCTGGGTCGTATAGCGCGGGACCAGTTCGTGGAAGCGGCGGCGGCTCTAGGTGCGGTTGCCTAGGATTGGCATTGCCGACTAAGGGGATACGAAGGACTGTGGGCGCGATCGAGTGGCCTGGCTCGAGCTCTCTCAGCTGGCCCGCAATTCACGTCTCGGTGGACGCAAGGACAGCAATGAAGCCGGGAAGGAACTCGAAGTTTGTGACTGTGTGACGGACCCCTTCTCTGTCTTGCCGCCGGAGTTGCAGCCCCGGCGGAAGGAGAAAGGCTCCCTCCGTAACCTGAATTGCCCTGTTTGCGGCAAAGAGTACTGGACCAATCGGGAAAGCGACTCGTGCGTAGACTGTGAGAGCAATCCAGCACACGATCATCCACCGCAAGAGGTAAGGTCACGATAAGGAGGGTACGCAAGTCCGTTGTTCAGTCTGAATGAAACGGTGGTTCCTCAGCTGAATAGACTGAAGGGCAATTGCAGCGAGGGATTGCCATCCTACACCGTTGGGAGAAGACAGCAAGATGAATACAGAAGAGTATCTGAAGGCGACGGTTGACAAGTTCGTGTTTTCTGTCAAGAAAGGCTACCTGTATGATGAGCAAGGTCTATGGGTGGCAGTCGAGGATGGCCTGGCGCGAGTCGGAGTCACGGACTACCTCCAGCAGGCGAGTGGCGATGTGGCCTTTGTCAACTCGCCGGAGCCGGGCACAGAAGTCACACCGGGGGAGGAGTTAGGGAGCATCGAGACCATCAAAGCTGATGTGAGCGTCAATTCTCCCGTCTCAGGCGTCATTCGGGAGAGGAACGAGGAGCTGGACGTCAAACCGGAGTTGGTCAACGAAGATCCCTACGGCCAGGGCTGGCTTGTTATCATACAGATGACCGACTTCGAAAGCGATCGGAAGAACCTCTTTACGGCGGAGCAATACCTGCCGGTCATGAAATCTCGAGCTGAAGAGGAGGCTAAGAAGAGGTGAGCGCTACAGACGATGACAAGGTATTGATCATCCCTTGCAGCGGGATCGGAAAGGCCTTCGGCTCGGTGGGGCGGGAGGCCATGTACATGGTGGCGGAAGAACTGCGACCAGATAAGACGGAGACTCTTTGTCTCTCGCTTCTTACCCTGGGGGATGAGGAAGCGAAGGACCGTGTCCGGAACCACCCAGTCATCACCATTGACGGCTGCGGCCAAGCTTGCTCCGAGTTGAACGTGAAAGGTGTCGGTGGTCGTAGCGAGGCCAACTTCAGGGTGATAGATACCTACCGGGAGCACCGGGAACTAAAGGTGAACTCGGTACTGCACCTGGGAGAGGCAGGGCGAAAGTTGGCCCGTATCCTGGCTGAACAAGTCGCCTCGCAGGTCGATGCTATCAAGAGGAAGGAGGATATGTTACGTGGTTAATATGCCGCAGAAAAAGGTGGGAATCATCGCCTGCGCGGGCGAGGAGATCGCCGAAGGAACCATCTCTCGCGTGGCGGCGCGTGTGGTCTTGGAGAGCCTGAGACCTGAAGACACTGTCACCCTTTGTCTCCCCCTTTTCC
>JAUWYD010000071.1 GCA_030616025.1 Chloroflexota bacterium | reverse complement strand
GCGCTGAGCACCGTATTTGGCGGAGCTGCCTTCGGTTACATCGACTTGAAAAGCAGGTCCGTTTTCCCCTCCGTCGTCATCCATTGGGCCATCCGTCTGATTATGGCTTTGGCCGCTGCATGGGCCTGACGTGGACGGCAGTTTGGCATCAGTGTCGACTATGCCAGCTTGGGATCGCCCGTCGGCCCTGGCACGTCCAAGCCGGGGCATAGATCGATCGAGCTGCGATTCGTCGCTTGGCTCCTGGGGATATCTCCTTTGTGGCTCGGATAGGAGGCATTCGAGCGCAGCTCACGTCCAATGGGAAACGCCAGAGGTTAGGGACCGGTTAGTCTCATTAGAAATGCGACAACTGTGGTAGAGTTAGGTATTGCAGATAGATCTACACACAGGAGTCGCGATGAGGACTTGGACACAGCTTGAGTTGGCATGGGAACTGCATCAAGCCGGGGTTAAGGTAGCGGTGATCGCCCAGCGGGTGGGGAAGCACCGGGCGACGGTATACCGCTGGTTGAAGGGGATGAGGTGGGTAGGCCTACGGGAGTTTATTGGCGAGTACAAGGAGGCGAAGAAAAGGCCACGTCGACGGAAGGTGAACCCTTACATCGAGCGCCGGATACTCTCCATCAGGCGAGAACACCGTGGTTGCTGTGGGGAGAAGATCGTCTACTGGCTGGACAAGGAGGGTATCCACCTCAGTCGCAGCACAGTGTACCGGGTGCTCAACAGACACTTGAGGTTGAGGCCGAAGGGGCGTAGGAATCGGCTGAGAGGCCCTGTGCCTCGTGCTAAGGCGCCTCGTGAGGTGATCCAGATGGACACCGTGGACTTTGGAGGGCTTTACGCTTACACCGCGATAGACACATATACGCGAGAGGCTCAGGTGGTACTACTTCCGCGCTTAACGGGACGGGATGGACGCCAGGCGCTGGAGGTAGTGATGTCCTATTTCGGGTCTTGTGAGGTATTGCAGACCGATGGGGGCAAGGAGTTCATGGGTGAGTTTGAAGAGAGGGTTGGCTGCTACGCTCAGCGTCACCGGGTGTCCAGACCATATCGCAAGAATGAACAGGCGTTCGTGGAGAGCTTTCACCGCACGCTGCGCAAAGAGTGCCTTGGCTGGTGGAAGTACAAGCCCAGTCAAAGGGAAGAACTGCAGAACGAGGTGCAAGAATACCTAGACTACTATCACTACGAGCGGCCTCACCTGGGCCTGGGCATGCGCCCCCCTCTACTACCTACTTGTCGCATTTGACATGGGAGATAGCGCGGAGTTGACATTGAGATGCGAATTTGCTATACTATGTATTTGACCATACGAAAAACCGGCACTATAATTACCGTAAGACATTATGAGCCGACGTAGCTCAAGAGGCAGAGCAGCGGTTTTGTAAACCGCCGGTTGCGGGTTCGAGTCCCACCGTCGGCTCCACTCCTGAAATGGGAGTTCATGGGCAGGTACCCAAGCGGCCAAAGGGGACTGACTGTAAATCAGTTGGCTCAGCCTTCGGAGGTTCGAATCCTTCCCTGCCCACCTATGGCTAGTTGCCCACGTAGCTCAGTCGGTAGAGCACGTTCTTGGTAAGAACGCGGTCATGGGTTCAAGTCCCATCGTGGGCTCCATTGCCTGGAATAGGGAGGTACCAAAATGGCAAAGAAGAAGTTTGTAAGGGACAAGCCTCATGTGAATGTGGGCACGATAGGGCATGTGGATCATGGCAAGACCACGTTGACCTCAGCCATGACGAAGGTATTGAGTTTCAAGGGATTGGCGGAGCATCGCCCTTTCGACACCATAGACAACGCTCCAGAGGAGAAGGCTCGGGGGCTGACGATCGCCATCTCTCATGTGGAGTATCAGACGGAGAATCGTCATTACGCGCATGTGGACTGTCCAGGTCACGCCGATTACATCAAGAACATGATCACCGGTGCGGCGCAGATGGATGGGGCGATCCTGGTGGTGAGTGCTCCTGATGGGCCCATGCCTCAGACGAGGGAGCACGTTTTGTTGGCTCGTCAGGTGGAAGTGCCCAGCATGGTGGTGTTCCTTAACAAAGTGGACATGATGGACGATCCGGAGTTACTGGAGTTGGTGGAGTTGGAGTTGCGGGAGTTATTGGATGGGTACAATTTCCCTGGGGACGAGATACCCATCGTGCGGGGTTCGGCTTTGGAGGCCATGAACTCTTCCAGCACAGACCCTGATGCTCCGGAGTACAAGGCTATCTGGGAACTGCTGGAGGCGATAGACAACTACATCCCCACGCCTGAGAGGGAGATGGACAAGCCTTTCCTGATGCCGATCGAGGACGTTTTTGGGATCAAGGGACGGGGGACGGTAGCGACAGGGAGGATTGAGCGAGGGACGGTCAACGTTGGGGAGGAAGTAGACATCGTAGGTTTGGGAGGGGATGTACGCAAGACGGTGTGCACTGGGGTGGAGATGTTCCACAAGCTGCTGGACCAAGGGATAGCTGGGGACAACGTAGGCTTATTACTGCGCGGGATAGAGAGGCAGGACGTAGACCGAGGGATGGTGTTGTCCAAGCCAGGGAGCATCAAGCCGCACACCACCTTTGAGGGCAGTGTGTACGTATTGCGGAAGGATGAGGGGGGAAGGCACACGCCCTTCTTCACCGGGTATCGGCCGCAATTCTTCATTAGGACGATGGACGTGACGGGGGCGGTATCGTTGTCTGAGGGCGTGGAGATGGTGATGCCAGGGGACAATGTGAACCTGCAGGTGGAGTTGATCATACCGGTGGCTCTGGAAGAGGGGTCGCGCTTCGCCATTCGTGAAGGAGGCCGAACCGTCGGCGCTGGAGTGATTACCAAGATCGCAGAGTGACAGAAGTGAGGGCTAGCCTCCATAGCCGTGGGTTGAGACCAGGGAGCGAGAATGGCCAAGAAGAGCGCTAGAGTGATCGTCACTCTGGCCTGTACAGAGTGCCAGGAACGTAACTATACCACCGCCAAGAACAGGAGGAATGATCCTGGACGGATGGAGTTCTCCAAGTTCTGTCCTCGTTGCCGCATCCATACTCTCCATCGTGAGACCAAGTGATCGTTCGAGAGTCTGTGACGTACGCCTGTAGCTCAAGTTAGTGGAGCAGCGGTCTCCAAGACCGCAGGTTGCGGGCTCAACTCCTGCCGGGCTTGCCAAATGAGGGGAACCGCCATGTTCGGTGGTGCTTTTTGAAAGGCGCAGGGAGACCGTAGCCCTGACGACGGGATGTGAAGAGGTATCTATGGCCAGAGACGGCGCAAGAGGGAGGAAAGGGAACTTCGTAACCAGGTTCCTTCGAGAGACGCGTTCGGAGTTGAGAAAAGTAGTGTGGCCTACCCGCAGGGAGGCCCTCAACATGACCGCTATCGTGCTGGGGGTTACGATACTCATGGCTGCAGGGTTGGGCATTGTGGACTGGCTGTTTACGGAACTCTTCGCTTTGGTGGTCCGATGAGGCTGGGATGCTAGAGGAACAAGAACTGGTTCGGGAAGACACTCAAGAAGAACAAGCTGTGGAGAATCAGGACGTGGACGCCAGAGTAGAGGCGGCGGACCCAGAAGTTGCGCACGAGGGGACTGTGGTGGGGCAGGAAGTAGAAGGGTCGGCCTCTGACGTCGACCAGCAGCTGGCTGGAGAGGAACTGGCACAGCGGGAACCTGAACCAGAGCAGATGGTGGATGAGACTGCCGCTGAGCCCGAGGAAGAGGCAGAGGAAAAGCAAGAGGGACGACACTGGTATGTGATCCACAGCTATTCGGGCTACGAGAACAAAGTGAAGAAGAACCTTGAGAGCCGCATAGAAACCATGGGTATGCAGGACTACATCTTTGGGGTTGTCGTTCCCACAGAGGAAGTCGTTGAGTTGCGAGATGGCCGTCGTCGCACGGTGGAACAGAGGATCTTTCCCGGCTACATCCTCGTGGACATGATAATGACCGACGAATCGTGGTTTGTGGTACGCAACACGCCGGGGGCGACAGGCTTTGTGGGGTCCGGCAACGAGCCCACTCCTTTGCGTGAGGAGGAATCAGAAGGCATCCTCCGACGGATGGAGGAGGACGCTCCCAAGGTCAAGGTCAGTTTTCGCATTGGCGACTCGGTGAGGATCATTGATGGTCCTTTCACCGATTTCTTGGGTACGGTTGATGGTCTGAATCTGGAGAGAGGCAAAGTGCGTCTCCTCGTTTCCTTCTTCGGGCGCGAGACGCCCGTGGAGTTGGATTTCCTACAGGTGGAGAGCGAATAGGAACCTGGGAGGGTGAATGGCAAAGAAAGTGGCAGCCGTGGTTAAGTTGCATATACCGGCTGGGAAGGCCAGCCCGGCACCGCCTGTAGGTACCGCCTTGGGACAACATGGTATCAACATTATGGCTTTCTGCAAAGAGTACAACGCTCGCACGGCCAGCCAGGCGGGGCAAATAGTACCGGTGGAGATTGCCATCTATGCTGACCGGTCGTTCACTTTTGTGACCAAAACTCCTCCTGCATCTGACCTGTTGAAGAAGGCGGCTGGCGTGGAGAAGGGATCGATGGATCCGGCCGAGGAGAAGGTGGGCACGGTGACGCGCAAACAGATACGGGAGATAGCCCAGTTGAAGATGAGTGATCTGAACGCCATAGACCTGGCAGGGGCGGAGAGAATAATAGAGGGCACGGCGCGAAGCATGGGCCTGGTGGTTGAGGAGGGCTAAGTGGCGAAGCGTGGTAAGAAATACGTTGAGGCGGCGAAGGAGATCGAGAGGGGGAGATCCTACTCTCCGCAGGAAGCCGTCGATCTGGTACAGAGAACCTCTACCTGCAACTTCAACGCCACTGTGGAGACTCACATGCGCATGGATCTAGATCCTCGTCAAGCCGACCAGCAGGTACGTGGAGTCGTCAGCCTGCCTTACGGTACGGGCAAAGAGGTGCGGATCGTCGTATTCGCTGAGGGAGAGGCGGCGAAGCTAGCGCAGGAGGCGGGTGCGGACTACGTGGCAGACGATGACCTGACCAAGAAGATCGAAGAGGGGTGGTTGGATTTCGACGCCACCATCGCCATCCCACAGATGATGGGAAAGGTGAGCAAGCTTGGTCGCATCTTGGGACCACGGGGGTTGATGCCCAGCCCGAAGACTGGAACGGTCGTCCCCGCTGAGGATGTGCATCGCGTCATTGATGAGTTGCGCAAGGGCCGCGTTGAGTTCAAGTTGGACAAGACGGCCAACATTCACGTTCCTATTGGCAAAGTGGACTTCCAGCCAGAACAGTTGGTGGAGAATTTCGCTTCTCTTGTGGATGCGGTTCAGAGGGCTAGGCCGTCAGGGGCCAAGGGCCATTACATCAGAAAGATCGTCTTGACCTCTACCATGGGGCCGGGAGTCAAAGTGGATATTGCCGAGGCCTTGGCTCTGCGGGTGGCGTAGAGGATCGAAGTCTAAGCATTTACATCGGGATTGTCGTATCGCCGGAGACAGCAGGAGCGTCAACGAGCGCTTAATCTCCTGCCCAGGCAGTGGGCTCGGTGCTTCGTAGTCCAGAAGCGAAGCACACAGCGGCCTTCGTGCATGGGCACGAAGGTTTTTTGGTTCTCCTGGTGACCCTGAGCGGCTGTTGGGCGGTGATGAGAGGTGAAGATCACGAGTGTTGAAGCGTTCGATCTCCCTGATGCCTGGTTCACTCTTCTCAGCAAGGTGCTGGATGAAGGAAGGGAGTATGCTGTGGATCAGGGGAGCTTCGAGAGGAAACGGCGTAGGGAATTGGAATTCCTGGCCTTGAAGGTTACGAACCCGGGTCATCGACCCCTCGTGCCCCAGATACCGCCAGGGGTTGGCACCCCTCCGCCGACGACGATGGAATACGTTGAGGAGTACTACCATTCCTATTTCGTGGGCTCCGACAAGCAGCCCGACGAAGAGTACACATACGGCAGCTATGTGCACAATCAACTACTTCCCCTTCCGGAGAAGTACGAGAAGGGGCACAATACCAACCAGGGGTGCATAACCATTGGCGATGCCTCCAGCATTCTCCTGGAGCACCCGCCCTGCTTGAGGCTGATTGATACTCGAGTTCAGGACGAGCAGCTGCACTTCGTGGTGTATTACAGGTCCTGGGACCTGTGGAGCGGGTTTCCGGTCAACATGGCAGC
>JAUWYD010000127.1 GCA_030616025.1 Chloroflexota bacterium | reverse complement strand
GCGCTTGGCGCCCACTCCAGCCGGTCAGCTCGAAAGTCCCATACTTGCTCTGCGCTGCGCCAGCCCACCAGGCCAGGCTCGAGTTTGTCGTGGAGATCGCGTCGGACGAAGAGTATGGCCGCGCCGAAAGGCCCGCAGAGCCACTTATATCCAGATGCCACCAGGATGTCTATGTCCTCAGCAACAACGTCTATGGGCACAGCCCCTGCTGATTGGGTGGCATCAACTACCAGGATCGCTCCATGTCTGTGGGCTGCTTCGGCCAGTGCAGCCAAGTCCAGGCGTTGCCCAGTTGAGTATTGCACATGGCTGACGCAAACAGCCGAGGTGTGGTCGTCTATGAGGGCCATGAGTTCCTCGGGGTCTATTATGCCGTCCTTGTCCGTAGCGAGCCGCACGTCACAACCGGTCAGGCGAGCCACCCTCGACCAGGGATAGACTGTCGTGGGGTGGTCGACGCGCGCGCTGACTACGTTTCGGTCTGCGCCAGGGCTGAGAGCCCAAGCTACAGAGCACAGTGCCTCAGAGGCGTTGGAGCCACCGGCGATTTCGTCAGGTTGGGCCCCTAAGAGACCGGCGGCCGCCTGACGCAAATCGTCGAACACTTTGGCCTCAGCCTCTTCGTCGAAGTGCACAGTTCCCCTGGTGGCCAGGTCCTCTTGCCAGTCTAGGGTGGCTTTGGCTGCCATTGTGGGCATCAGGGCGACTGAGGCGGCGTTCAGGTAAGCGTATCGACGCGCCGCCGGAAAGACGTCCGGGCTGACTAGGGCGTCCATTCGGCTCCTCCAGAGGGTTTCCGTTCTTGGGCATGAGCTTCGTCTCGAATGTGAACGGGCTCCAATCCATGGCCGGGTTGGCTTCCGCCCACGGGGAGTGTGGGCTAGAGTGCCGGCCGACGATGTGGAACGCCAGCTCGGGCCCATCAGACAGTAATATGCCATAGCTTCAGACGGATGTCAAGCGCGCCGGTGCGCGTCGAGCCTTTTCGATCAGGTTGTGAGAGAAATACTTGCCATCCGTGCATTTCAGTGCTATAATCAGTTTAGCTTGGGCGGTTAGCTCAGTTGGCTAGAGCGCTACGTTGACATCGTAGAGGTCGTAGGTTCAAGTCCTATACCGCCCACTGGCAGTCGTTGGCACAGTTGTGCCGACTGATATCTGTCAAAAGGCGATGAGCGGGACGAGTACCTGAGGCACCGCTGCCAGGGAGGAGGGGTCGAAGACTGGAAGCCCCCCACCATGGACTTCAGGGAAAACCACCCGGGAGCCTGACCCCGGAAAAGGACCTGGCAACGTCTTGAGTATGGGGTCACGGAGGCGTCCGTTATCAGCCACAATGAGGACGACGGGAATCCGTTGCCGAAATTGGGTGGACCCGCGGGAAACCTCTCGCCCCAAAGGCGAGAGGTTGTCGTTTATCCTAAAGGAGGGTTAATGAGAGTTCACTTGACCAAGACCGACTTATTGGTGTTGTGCGTGGTGGTGATCTGGGCAGCGACGTTCAGCGTTATCAAGTACGGCATGCGCGAAATAGACCCTCTGCCCTTCGCTGCCGTCCGTTTCCTCGTCTCCGCCGCGCTGCTCCTCATCTGGGTGTGGGCGGCGGAGGGGAGACCGGTGATCAGGAGGGAAGATTGGCTTTGGGTAACCTTGGTCGGCCTGACGGGCATAGGGGTCTATCAGATATTCTTCATGGTTGGGCTCAATCTTACGACCGCTTCGAACTCCTCGCTGCTCCTGGCCACGGCACCCGTCTGGACGGCCATTGTTGCTTTTGCGTCCAGGCAAGAGCGCGTCAGCCCTTTGCAGGTCGTGGGAATTCTGCTGTCTTTTGCTGGAGTGGGATTCATCATCAAGGCTGGGGGTGGTGAACTAGCTGTGAGCTGGCAGAACTTCAGGGGCGACATACTGACAGTGATCGCGGCCATTCTGACTGCTGCTGCCGCGGTTATCTCGAGACGACCACTGCGAAGGTATTCATCGCTGCGCGTGATGAGCATCTCGGTGCTCTGTGGGAGCCTGTTTCTACTGCCATTCGCCTGGCCGCAGTTGGTGGCCACAGAGTGGGCACATGTTTCCCTGAGCGCCTGGCTGGCCCTGGCGTACAGTAGCATCCTGGGCGCAGTCATCGCCTACGTGATCTGGTTCAAGAGCATCGGCGAGATCGGGGCCACAAGGACAGTGGTCTACAACACTTTGATACCGCCTATAGCAGTGTTCATTGCAATGCTAACCTTGGGTGAGAGGTTCACTCCCTTGCAGGCGCTGGGCGGGGTGGTAGTCTTGGTAGGCGTGGGGCTGACACGCTTTGGGAAGGCGAAGTCCCCTGCGTGGAAAGAAGGACAGGGAGTCATCGGGCCAGGACGGGGGCAGGTCTGAGGCTGGAAGGAGATATGAACATGTCCGAAGAGAATCTGGAAGCCCTGAGGCATTCCACATCCCACATCATGGCAGAGGCGGTACTGCACTTGTTCCCGAGGGCCAAATTCGCCATCGGCCCATCTATCGAGGATGGCTTCTATTATGACTTCGATCTGCCTCGTCCCCTTACGCCGGAGGATCTGGAGGTCATCGAGGCCCGCATGAAAGAGATCATCAAAGCCCGTTATCCCTTCGAAAGAAAGGAGATCTCGCAGGAAGAGGCGCAGGAGATGTTCGCCGACCAGCCCTACAAGCTGGAGCTAATAGCCGACATGCCTGAGAACGAGATCATCTCCATCTACACTCAGGGCGAGTTCACCGACCTCTGTCGCGGTCCCCACGTGACGGACACCGGCCAAGTCAACCCCGAAGCCTTCCAACTGCTGAGCGTGGCGGGAGCGTACTGGAGGGGTGATGAAACCCGGCCCATGCTCCAGCGGATCTACGGCACCGCCTGGTTCACTCAGGAGGAGTTGAAGGCCTATCTGGACAAGCTGAAGGAGATGGAGAAGCGGGATCACCGCCGCCTGGGGAAGGAGTTGGATCTATACAGCGTTCACGAGGAAGCCGGGGCGGGGTTGGTCCACTGGCATCCCAAGGGCGGTGTCATTCGCACCGCGATAGAGGACTTCTGGAGGGAGGAGCATTACAAGGCGGGCTACGATGTCATCTATACGCCGCACATCGGCAAAGCCCAGCTGTGGGAGGACAGCGGGCACCTGGAACTCTACCTTGAACTGATGTACTCGCCGATGGACATCGAGGGGCAAGAGTACTACATCAAGCCTATGAATTGTCCCTTCCACATCATGATCTACAAGAGCCGGCTGCACAGCTATCGCGAGCTGCCACTGCGTTGGGCGGAGTTGGGCACCGTCTACCGTTACGAGCGCAGCGGCGTGCTCCATGGCCTGATGCGGGTGCGTGGCTTCACCCAAGACGACGCTCACGTCTTCTGCCCGCCCGACCAGATAGACGAGGAGATAAGCCGTGTCTTGGCTTTCAGCCTCTTCATCTGGCGCAGTTTTGGCTTCGACGAATACGAGATCTACCTTTCCACTCGCCCGGAGAAGTACATTGGTGAGCCAGAGCGATGGGACCAGGCTCAGGAGGCACTACGTAGGGCGATTGAGAAGGAGGGATTGCCGTACGAGGTTGATGAAGAGGCGGGCGCCTTCTACGGGCCCAAAATAGATATCAGCATCAAGGATGCCCTGGGTCGCCTCTGGCAGTGCACCACCATTCAGTTTGACTTCAACCTCCCTGAGCGCTTCGACATGACCTTCATCGGAGAGGACGGAAAAGAGGCCCGACCCTACATGGTACATCGGGCGCTCCTGGGGTCCCTCGAACGTTTCTTCGGCATCCTCATCGAGCACTATGCAGGAGCCTTCCCGATCTGGTTGGCGCCGGTCCAGGCGGTGTTGATTCCCATCACTGACCGACATGTGGACTACGCCCGGGAGGTAGAGACCCAACTCCGGGCAGCTGGGCTACGCACTGAAGTCGATGCACGGAGCGAACGGATGCAGGCCAAGATCCGCGATGCTCAGTTGCAGAAGATACCCTATATGCTGGTCATCGGTGATCGGGAGATAGAGGCCAGGGCAGTGGCGGTCCGTCTGCGCACGGAGGAGGATCTGGGGGCCACGTCGGTGGAGGAGTTCATCGCCATGGCGCGGGAGGCTATCGAGGAGAAGAGAGCGAACTAACGAGTTCTGAGAGCGTCTTCCTAACTCAGCTTCTGACTCTCCCGGTCCTCGGTCGCTTCGCTGACTGGTGCCTGGACCGACCTCATGGGTGCCATACGAAGGGTTGATACGGAACCCTTTGGTTTGTCTCGACCTCCCTTGCACCTCTGGCTTGACGGATCCTCGGAATTGTGCTACAATAGAACGGATGTTCACGTGGTCACTTGTAGAATCTTGCTTCAATTCCAGCTTGAGCCAAGGCAAGACCATGGACCTTATGGAGAAGATTGACTGTCTAAGTGAGGATGCTCGTTTTGACGTCTGCAGTCCAGGGGACGGCACTGGATGGCGGAAAGACGATCCTCGGCGGCGGATCACTGCCACTTTTCTCCCGGATGGACGGGTAGCTCCTCTTCTCAAGGTGCTCCTATCCAATGCGTGTGAGAGAGACTGTGCCTACTGCGCCAACCGCTGTGGCCGGAGCTTTCGAAGGACGAGCTTTCGCCCGGAGGAACTGGCTGATGCCTTCTATCAGATGTGGCGCGCCAAGCTGGTGAGAGGCCTCTTCCTCAGCTCGGCCGTGCACGGCAGTTCATCGCTGACTATGGAGCGTGAGATTGCGACTGTGGAGATCTTGCGCATGAAGTACGAGTTCCAGGGATACATCCATCTCAAGCTGATGCCGGGCACTGACAGGGCCTCCGTGGAACGAGCGATGCAATTGGCCGACAGGGTTTCGGTGAACTT
>JAUWYD010000087.1 GCA_030616025.1 Chloroflexota bacterium | reverse complement strand
GCAGTGCACCGGGTTTGTCGGTGTTGTGGAGCACACTGGTACCTGTGGAGGAGCGGCCGGATGTCCAGGGATAGGGAAGGGGAGAGGGCTGCCAGGGGGGTGAAGGGGGAAGCGGAGTGGGAGCGGGATAAGCGGAGAAGGGAGGAGTGAGTGATGAGTAAGCAGTTGGAGTATTTGGAGGGGACGGGTGATCGGCTTATGGTGTGGCTAATGGATCATGATACAAGGGAGGAGGAGGTACATGAGATGGTGAGTCAGGCGTACGGGCGTGTAAGGAAGGCGTGCGAGTGGATCCGCGATAATGAGGGAGAGGAGGGGGAGGGGGATAAGCGGGGAAGGGAGGGATGAGGCGTGAGTATTGAGCTTGAATGGCTGGAGAGGCTAAGAGATGGTGTGAGGTTTTGGATGGAGATGTGCTGGGTGAATCGGCAGGATGTGCATGGGATTGTGGATGAGGCGAGTACTCGGCTGGTGAAAGCGTGCCAGATAGTTAAGGAGAACGAGGAAGACGAGAGGGAGGTGAGCCGTGGGGGATCAGAGGGGTGACTGGATCCATGTGAGAGTGAAGTGCCCGAATTGCGGAGCGAGTGTGTACGTGAGTTGGCCGCCTGACGATCGTGGGGATCACCTGGTGAAGCACGGGAAGTGTAGGACGTTCCGGATCGGGCGAAAGGAGGCGCTACAGCAGCAGTTCGCGAACGCTGTGCTGAAGGAGCAGAGGGAGAAGCGGGAGAGGGCGGGGGAGATCGGGATCGCGGAGAGATCGGTGCATATGCGGAGCCCGCGGCGGGGGAAGACCAGGTACAACTGGGATCGCGGCGATGAGGAAGAGTAGAAGAAATAACGAGGGGATATCCAAAGGATATCCACGAATTAAATGGCGTACAGTGCATTGTCCCTTCTGTGAAGAGGAGTTGCGGCTCTGGTGGGCGAGCACTGGACATAAGGTGAAAACGTTCCTATGCCGATATTGCCGGCGGGTGTTCCATATGGACAGGTTCGGGATCGTCCAGAGTGATCTCTACGAGGTAATTCCTAGTAACTACGGGTCGATCAGTGTAGTGAGAGAGGTCGAGGAGGGAAACACGACTGAATAGATTGTTTGGAGGCCCGGACGGGAGTGCGCGCAGCGCACGACGAGCCGGGACTACATCTTCGCGCCGGCACGGCGCATAAACGGCGGGCGGCTAGAAGGGGAGGCACGGACGCCGACCCGCCCCCTGGGCAGGGACGCCCAGGGGGTTTGCCCGCATCGCGTCCAAAGCCCTCCGGGGCTTGTATTGAGACGCGTACCTTATGCCGCACCGCAGCGATCCGCTGTCGAACAGGCCGGATTCGATAGCGGATCGTTCAGTCGCATCCCTCGCCGCGACCTGCGGTGCGGAAGATCGCGGGGGCCGGAACCGCGAGCATAGCTCCTATTCCAAAGACCGAGAAGTTGTGCCGCAGGGGGGAGGGCCTGCGGAACTGGGAGGGGTAAGGCCGACTACGGGCGGAATCCCTGTTCGCGACGCTCGGAGGAGTCGCGGACATCCACCTTGCGCCATTGAGCATCCGATCCGCTGGCGGCGGGCGGGGTGGCCGATGGCCACGGCGGAAGGTGGTCCTGGGTGGAGGGCGGGCAGAAGCATTCCGATCCGCTGCACTCCGGGGGCGCGTTAGAGAGCGGGGGGGCGGCCCGCGAACGCGACCACGGTCCGAGGGCGGGGCAAGCACAAAGCGTGACGCGCTCCTGGCGGCACACTTTGTGCTGGGATGCTGCTATCGCCCCGATTGAATGATCGCATGATGTCGAGTCAAACCTAATGCCACATTGCCCGGCTGCCGGATCTACCGAGTCACCTTCACAATCGCCTGTATTATTCGTCGAGCCGGAAAGCAAGAGTGATGCCAAGTCAATCCCCCTGGAGAGTGATTCGGATGCTGAGTCTATACTGTCGCCCCCTGATCCCTATGCGGAGTTGTTCTGTTGCGCCGGCGTCGGCGTTGTGGATTTGATGCGAGCCCGGGCGGCTTCTAGGCTGGATTTAGAGAAGTCGTCATTCTACTGATTATCCGACGTTGGCTCGCGCGCGATCAATGGGGTGCGAAAATAAACATGGGAAAAGAGGCGCTGAAAGACTAGTGGATGAGTAGGAGATACGCGGTATGAGTGATGCTTTCCCGCGGTGCGCGCGCGTCCACTGGGCTGCCGGTAGCGGGCCTTCTGGACCCCTTTGTGGCGATTTTGGATCGACTTTGTGCTTGTGACCCCCCTAAATCGGGTAAGGGTAGGGTAGAGTCTTGGTTGTTGATTGTGGGGTCATTGGAGCGTTTTATAGAGAGACCCCGCGCTTGTTTGGGGAGTGTTTTTTGTTGGTTTTATACTGAGGGCCCCCTTTTCTATTAAGTTAAACCGCCAGGAAAAAACCTGTTCGCCGTTCGTTCGCCGGTCTCGGATCCGACGGGTTTTTGAGACCAGAAACGGGGAGAACGCCGGCGCGGGGATCCTTGTTTTTCGGTGAGCGCAGGATTTCCCTGTTTTCAAAGCCCCCGCAAATCGACGGCATTTGAAGACAGGGAAACACGGAGCGGGGAGGGGGGGTAACAAGCTTGACAATCCAGGGCAAGGTATGGTAACAGTCAGGGATGGAAGGGAGGTAGGGGATGCCCCTAGAGATGAGGAATAAGCCCGTGACGAAGTTTCGGGTTCGTTGTGATAGTGGAACGCGCTTGCGCGCTGCTTTGCCTGGGAATCATGGGGAGATAAAGCCGTGCATGTGCAGAGGTCCCTGGAGAAGACAGCCCTGGAGGGCCAGAAGGGATGCGGAGAGGGCCGGGTTCGTGCAGGTAGAGCCGGGGGTTCTGATTTGTCCGAAGCATATGGCAGTTCCTAACAGGGTCACCTGTCCTTAATCCTTTTCAAGGATTCAGGAAAGGTGGGTTGACTTACTAACACATTTCACACCCTGACGGGGGTTCTAACACTCTAACCACGTAGGACATAGTTGGTTCATCCCTCCCTACGGTCGGGATAACCCAACTCTGGGGCGTCAATGACTTACGTGGGTCAGGCGATTCCGCGGAAGTGCATGACCTGGGTGTTGTGGGTGAGATTGTCCAGGGGGGTGTCGAGCCAGAGGCTGCCGAATCGGATCGCGCCTGCGCAGTCGTACCAGATTTCGTTGTAGACGCGGGCCCAGAGGGTGCTGAGGGTGAAGGATTGGAGGCTGGCGATGGTGTAGCGGTAGTAGAGGGTCTGGGAGGGGATGTTGAGGGCGGGGATGGTGTAGAGCCAGTCGCTATTTTGCTGGCTGAGTCCGGATATGGTGCCCCAGCCGTCCTCGGCCGACCAGGGGGTTTTCCAAACGTGGATGCTGCGACCGATGTAGTCTGGATTGGGATTGGTGATGGGGTATAGGGCCTTGAAGTCATTTTCCCAGGTGAGATTAGCTTGTGACTTGGCGTCGGGACAGAAGCGAGTTAGATCTGGCGGTGTTATGAGGACGTTTGCAGCGGGAAAGAAGCCGGGGGGGACTCTGAACGGGGGAGTCATCGTCGGGGATTAGGGCGGACCGAGCCAGTGGATGGCGGCGCCTTCGTGTTGCCACCATGAGACTGCCAGGTCAGAGAAGAGCCAGCCGTAGCGTATGGCCATTGGATGGATTAGGCCCGCATCGGAATAGGCTCCTGCCCAGAAGTCATGAATTGTGGCGGGAACGCCGGTACCGATGGTTGCAGTGATGCCGGGTTGGGCAGGGGCTGGGATGCCGGAGACTAGGTATTCGTCGCCCTGGCAGCCGGTTATGGTGCCCCAGTGTTCCCAGGATATGGGATCGCCGTACCATCCGTGGATGTTGAGGCCTATTGCAGAGCCGTCGCATGGGGGATCGAAGGCGTAGATGCGGGCGGGGCCGAAGCGGAAGTCGCAGTTGAAGTCGCGGCGGAATACCGGCTCGTAGCGGGCGATGTTGCCTGGATGAAACCAGGAGTAGGCATTGGGGAAGAAGCCTCGAGGGGGTGTCCATGGTGTGGTCATTAGGGGGGACCGAGCCAGTGCATGACGAAGCCAAGGCGGCGCCACCAGGTAAGCTCTTCGTCTGAGAAGAGCCAGCCGTAGCGGATGGCGCAGGCGGAACCGTAGGGGGCTGGCCCTTGAGCTGCGCGGAAAAAGTCCGCGAGGGCAGCGGCGACGCCGGTGCCGATGGACATCTTAGAGTCGGACTGGGTGTCCATGGAGACGTCGCCGCAGTGGTAGTCGCTGCCGTCGCAGGCGTCGACGGATCCCCATGCCTCCAGGGAGGGGGGATCGCCGTACCAGATGTGGACGGGCTTACCGACGACGCCGCCGACACAGGCGGTGCCGACGTTTGTTATTTTCTTGGTGACGTTGTCCCAGTCGCATTCGGAGTCGGAGACGAGGATGGGTTGGAAGCGGGCGATGTTGCCTGGGTGAAACCAGGTGTGGGTCCCAGGGAAGAAGCCTCGAGGGGGAGTCCATAAGTCAGCCATGGTCTGGATTAGCCTCTGGGAGCGGTGTCGTGCTGGAAGGCGCTCAGGATTCCGTCGGTGTTCATGACGGCACCGTAGAATGTGCTCTGCAGGCCGCTAACTACGGGGAATGGTAGGGTCATGACGAGAGGGAATGTGGGGGCGATTCCGGAGTATGCGACCATGCGGGATTGATTCTGATTTGGGGTGCTGCCCATACTGTTTGCCAGTGTGAAGAGCATTTGGACGCACTCGTAGCTTGCGAGCACGGAGGGTGTGATTGCGACTGAGATGGTGAGGTCTCCCTGGTATGCGACGACCATGGAGGATAATCCGGCCGGAGCGCCGTAGACCGGGGGATCGGTCAGGAGTGTGAGACCGGCGTCGGAGAGTCTGCTGTTTATGCGACAGTACCAGTTTTGCCCTGCGATATAGATATCGAGACCGAGGGAGTTCTGGATCGGGTGGGTGCCGGCGTAGGCGTCCCAGGCGTCGCGCTGGTCCTGAGTGAGTATTTTCCAGCCGGCGGAGATGGTGCCGAGTATGACGCGGGTAGCCTGCTGACGGGCGGTGTTGGGATTGACAGGGGGGGTGCGGAGGCGGATGCAGTAGCCGCCCTTGTTGCGAAAGTAGGTATTTGCGCCGACGCTGCCCGACTTGATTTCGCCGATTGGGTTGATGACTGCCATGTGGTGCCTCCTGTGTGTGGTTTTGGTGCCCCGGGGTCTGAGTGGGAAGGTTGCGGAACTTAGTTTGGTTGCGGAACGACCACGTTCGACGTCCAGGGCATTTGCTATGATAGCAGAAAGATGCGGTGGATTCAAGAAGAGCCGCCGAAGGCGGCAAGGGAGGATGAGATATGGATTGAGCTCGTTTGTCGAAATTGCGGAACGGTGCTGTGGAATGTGTGGCACGAAAGCGGAGGATTTGTAAAATGGAGAAGCTGTCGAAACTGTTTCGCGAAGTGGGAGCAGTGGCCGTGCGGAAAGGTGATTCCGGCAAGGGCGCTCACTCAGTGGTGCGCGACATTGACTGTGTATCACAGTGCGGGCGTCTTATTGTCGCCGGTAGGGACAATCCGCGACTGGTTTGGCAAGGATTCCTTTGCCCGAGATGTCAGTGCCTGATGCGCGCTGGCTTCTACTGCGATCAAAGGTACGCAGTGCACCGGGTTTGTCGGTGTTGTGGAGCACACTGGTACCTGTGGAGGAGCGGCCGGATGTCCAGGGATAGGGAAGGGGAGAGGGCTGCCAGGGGGGTGAAGGGGGAAGCGGAGTGGGAGCGGGATAAGCGGAGAAGG
>JAUWYD010000285.1 GCA_030616025.1 Chloroflexota bacterium | reverse complement strand
AGGAAGCTCAAGGGACCCGCAGTCATCGTGGCCACCGCGCTCGCGGCGGTTGGGGTGCCGAACAGGGCCACCCCGCCCAGATAGGCTACCAACACTACCAACTGCACGACGCCCACGATGGCCATCGCGTTCCCGATGGCGTCCATCGTTTCGCTAGGGACAGGCTCGCCCTTCCCACCAAACAGTATGTCCAGCAGTCTACCAAGCCCCGTCTTTAGCACGAGAAGCAGGAGCGCGGTTCCCGTGAAGACAGCCGAGACCACGAAGAGAACTGGCAGCAGAACTGTGCTGGCCCAGAGTGGTTGATTCGTGGAGCTCAAGAGCACCCCTGTGTAGGACATGAGCAACACCGCCAACACAAGGGCGATCCAAGAGAGAACCCCGATCACCGGCGCCGCTGGTCGAATCGCGCTGGCAAGCCCTGAGAGCATGGCAAGCCGCACCTCCCCGGGCTCGAAGCTCTTAGACCACCACAAAGCGATCATCACTATGCCGATCAAGGCATAGACGAGCAAGATCCAGCTGCCCATCGACATCGCCGATTCCACTCTGAACCGTGCGAAGAGGTGCCAGGCACGAAGTTGCTCGCCCAGATCCACCACCAGCAGCAAGGAACCGAGCAACACCAGGGGCACGCCTAGAAACATCGCTATCTTGGGCAGCAATGGGTGCTTGCGCCCGCTGATGCGATCTATCAGGAAAGCCGCGAAATACGCGCCTCCTGCCATCCCGGCTACCCAGAGGTCAATCGCTATTGGCCATTCCCAAGTCATTGTTGTTCACCTCCTCCACTGGTCTCTTCCTTGGCTTCCGCCGCTCTTTGGCGTTTGAAAAGCACCCAGAACGGCACAGCAGCTAGCACACCTGCGGTGATGATACCGCCGAGCCACTGGCCCAACAGATTGGTCGTTGCATGCTGCGGCGATTCGGGCAGACCATAGACAGAAGGTTCGTCCACCAGCACATACAGTCGGTGCAGGCCACCCAACTCGTGCTCGCCATAGAGGCGGGCCTTCGGATGCCCGTTGGCTTGCAGAGCTGCGACCCGTGCCTTCCCCTTCGCTAGCATCTCACCGCGGTCGCCCCAGTCCAAAGCAGTGGCTGGACAGGTCTTGACGCAGGCCGGTGACAAGTCATTGCTCGTCCGGTCGATGCAAAGCGTGCACTTGCGAGCAGTGGCCTTCTCCTCCCCTCCACCTGTCACCTCGTGAAGCGAATGTACCGCGTCGAAGGGGCAGGCGGCGACGCAGTAGCCGCAGCCGATACACCACTCCTGGTCTACTATGACGGTCTCGCCGTAGTGCCTTATTGCGCCCGTAGGGCAGACCGACTCACAACTGGCGTTGGTACAATGCATGCAGCCCTGCTTGAGGAAGAGCCACCTCACCTCATCGCCCTCGACCTTCTCATTGAACTTGATCTTCGTCCAGGTTACGCCTGACAGCTCGGGAGGGTTCTCATATGTACCCCAGTTCACTGTCTCCTCTGCCGGATTGTCATTCCACTGCTTGCACGCCACTTGGCAACCACGGCACCCCATGCACCGTGATTCGTCTATCAACATCGCTCTGGCCATTGTCACACCGCCTTTCGAATATCCACGAGGAAGGCCTTGTACTCAGGGATCCCCGTGTTGCCATCGCCCACATGAGGCGTCAAGAAGTTGGCCGTACCACCTTTGGCCAGTCCCTGCCAGCTGAAGTGCCAGGGCAGGCCCACCTGGTGCACTATCTCGCCATTGATGGTGAAAGGCTTGAAACGAGGAGTGACGACGGCCACCACCTCGATCTCACCACGAGCCGAGCTAACTATGACTCGATCGCCGTTGGAGATCCTCTTTTCCTCAGCCAGTTCGGGGCTCATTTCCACGAAGGTCTCTGGTTGAGTCTCCGCAAGCCAGGGTAGCCAGACAGACATACCACCAGCCTGCCAGTGCTCGACCAGCCGATAGGTGCTGCAGACGATCGGGAACTCGTTGGCATCACCAACATTGTCGCCCACGTCTTGGCCGCTGTCCACATCCCACTTCTTGACCACCGGGTTGAACTGCACCGATGACAGTGGGTTAGTGGTCGGCGACTCGAGAGGCTCATAATGCTCCGGCAACGGACCCTCGTTCCTGGCGGCAAAGATCCTGCTCTTCCCTTCGGGCAGCATGATGAAGGCGTCGGTGAAACCTGCATCGCCGGGGCCCTTCGTCTTCGAGAAATCTGGAACATCGTATCCTGTCCACTTCCCCTCCGCAGCGTCCCACCAGATGAGCGCCTTGTCCTCTGACCAGGGGTTGCCATTGCTATCAGCAGAGCAGCGGTTGTAGATAATGCGGCGGTTCACCGGCCAGGAGAAGCCCCAGTAAGGGTACATGCCCAGGTCACCCGGGTCCTTCTGACCGCGCCGCTTGGAGGCAGTGACCATGTTCCCATCGCCATCGTCCGCCGGATACCAATAGCCTGAATACAGCCAGTTGCCGCAGGCGGTAGAGCCATCGTCCCTCAGCTTGGTGAAGTTGACGACCATCTCGCCCGCGTTGCCTACAACGTTCCCATCGTCGTCGGTGACGTCCTGGGTCCAGTGGCCATTGATCTCCTGGCAGATCTTCTCGAAATCGGCGCCATGAGACCAGTTCAACTCCAACACGGCCTCAGGAAGCGCTCCGCCCTCTGCCTCGTACAACCGCCTCAACTCCCGGTAGATCAGGTCCATCATTTCGATGTCGCCCATGGCGTCTCCCGGGGGCTCGGCCACCTTGGGCCGGTACTGTAGCAGGCGACCGCTGGTCACAATCGTGCCTTCCTTCTCCATGGCATCGGCCGCTGGCAGCAGGAACACCTCAGTCTGAATTGAAGC
>JAUWYD010000304.1 GCA_030616025.1 Chloroflexota bacterium | reverse complement strand
CTTGCACCCTGGAATGCCAGGCCTGAGGAGCTGGGGGTGATGGCGGAGGTATTGCCTGCCCTGCGGGAGCGAGGGTTGAGCACCTTCGCCAAGTGGAATTGGATCTTCGTGATTCCGCCCCTATGTATCACGGAAGAGGAGCTGAAAGCGGGGCTGAGCATCATCGACGAAGTTCTGGAGATTACGGACAAAGAAGCACGCTCGTGACATCGCGAACGGCAGCAGATTGATCAAAAGGGAGACTACTAATGGAAGTGATCAAGAACTACATCAACGGACAATGGGTGGAGTCGAAATCGACCGAGACCCTGGATGTTGTGAACCCGGCGACCACCGAGGTGCTGGCACGAGTTCCTCTTTCCACTCCCAGCGAAGTGGAAACAACAATACAGGCAGCCAAGAATGCCTTTCAAGAATGGAGGGAAACCCCTCCACTCACCAGAGCAAGGTACATGTATACGTTGAAAGACCTCATGGAGGAGCATTTCGAGGACCTCTCCAGGGTTATCGTCGAGGAAGCAGGAAAGTGCATCGACGAAGCGCGGGGTGAGACAAGGCGCGCCATTGAGCAGGTGGAGGTTGCCGCCGGCATCCCTTCCCTGATGCTGGGCTACGGCCTCGAGGACATAGCACTCGGTATAGACGAGGATTGCGTCCGGCAGCCTCTCGGCGTCTTCTGCATGATCCCACCTTTCAACTTTCCTCTCATGGTTCCTCTGTGGTTTCTGCCCTATGCCGTGGCCTGCGGTAATACCTACATAGTGAAGCCGTCGGAGCAAGTGCCGCTCTCTCAAAGGATGCTCTTCCAACTGATGGATGAGGTCGACTTCCCTGAGGGGGTGATCAACCTCATCAACGGCGCCAAGGGTGTGGTGGACACGCTTTTGGAGAGCCCCGACGTCAGGGGCGTCTCCTTTGTGGGTTCGACCCCTGTGGCCAAGTATATCTACCAAAAGGCCGCCGAGAATGGCAAGAGGGTTCAAGCGCAAGCTGGAGCCAAGAACTTCCTGGTGGTCATGCCGGACGCGGATCTGGACAGAACGGTGGCCTCGCTACTTACCTCCTTCTTTGGCTGCGCTGGAGAGCGTTGCCTGTCCGGGGCAGTTCTCCTTGCTGTCGGGGACGTCTATGAGCCACTGAGGGACAAGTTCGTGGAAGCCTCTTCCAGACTCAATGTGGGCTACGGCCTGGACGAAGCGGTTCAAATGGGGCCTGTGATCTCCAAGAGGCACATGGAGCGCGTGTTGGGATACATTGAGAAGGGAGTGGAGGAGGGCGCGAAGCTCCTGCTCGACGGTAGGGACATAAAGGTGGAAGCATACCCGAACGGATACTTCATCGGCCCGACCGTCTTCGACGAGGTGAGCCCTGAGATGACCATCGCCAACGACGAGATCTTCGGTCCAGTGGCCTCCATAGTCAAGGTAGGGGACCTCGATGAGGCCATAGATATCATTGACGCCAATCCGTACGGCAACGCCTCCTCCATCTACACCTCGAGCGGCAAATCGGCCCGAGAGTTCAAGTACAGAGTCCGGTGTGGCAATATTGGCATCAACATAGGACTCGTCGCTCCTATGGCCTTCTTCCCCTTTAGCGGAGCCAGGGATTCCTTCTTCGGAGATCTTCACGGCCAGGGGACGGATGCCATCGACTTCTTCACCGAGAAGAAGGTCGTGATCTCCAGGTGGTTCTAAGAGACCGGCGGGGCAGGATCCAGTAGATCGGTACCTGCATGTTGTCCGCCTGCTATTGATGAGAAAGGCACCTGGACACAAGGAGACGAACAGATGGAATTGGGGACCGCGGGCGCTGTCCTGGCGTTCGCCATCAAGCTAGAAGGCAGAAGTGCGGAATTCTACGAGGAGGCGGCTTCCCTAGCGAAAGACTCCGCCACCAAGGAGGTCTTCCTCACCCTCGCCGAGGCCAAGGGAAGGCGGAAGAAACTCGTGGAAAAGAGCCGCCGAGAATACGTGAACGAGATGCTCCTCGAACCCATTGAGGGCCTCGATGGAAGCGACTACCTGGTTGAGACGGAGCTTTCCTCCAAGACCGACTACAGCGCCGCCTGGCGGCTGGGGATGGAACTGGAAGAGAATAGCCGAAGGTTCTACCTAGATGCGGCTGAGCTATTCACGCTACCTCAGCTAGCCAGAGTGCTGCGGAAACTGGGCCAAGAGAACGCTGATCACAAGCTCAGACTGCAATCCCTCGACGGGAGCGCTGGACCTGGGGCATGAGTCTGCGCTGTGAGGGTCAGAACTCCTTTCCTGCTGGCGATTGACAGCCCGTGCTCTCTGGCACCGCGCGGACCCTATCGTGATCCAGATACATTGGAGAGATCATCGCTGCCTGCTGATGGAGGAGGCGAGCCATGACTGACCTGAGCGTTGAGTTCGCCGGCCTCGAGTTGATGCATCCGTTCATGTTGGCCCCGGCTCCCCCCACGGCGACCGGCGAGATGATCAAGAGGGCCTTTGAGGCGGGGTGGGCCGGCGCGGTAACCAAGAGTATCGGCCTGGAGCCAGCCATCGACGCCCAACCTCGTCTGGCACGCCTGGCCGTGGGCAACAAGACCATCGGACTGGAGAACATCGAACTGGTCAGCCAGCGGAAGCTGGAAGTCTGGGTCGAGGAGATCGAGGAAATCAAGCGC
>JAUWYD010000230.1 GCA_030616025.1 Chloroflexota bacterium | reverse complement strand
CAGCCCGCGGCATAGCTGGCTACTTCCCACACGACCCGCATCGCCTGGTCCGATTCATCCACACTCCAGCCTACAGGAACGATTGGGCTGTCGAGACCGATGGCTGGTGCGACGAGGCGGGTGGGTGGAGATGTGGCTGGCGCTGGGACAGGCGTGGCTGCGGGGAAGGGCCTCTCCTGCTCAAGAGACAGGAATGACTGGGGAGTGGGGAACTGAGGTCCGTCCAAAGGCGTAGGCGTTGTTGCTGGCGGTGCGAACTCGGGCAGCGTCTCCGGAGGTTGATCAGGGAGATATGCCAGGTCGGTGGCCATCGAATCCTGCAAAGCCAACTGCCAGTATGCCATGAGGCCCAGGATGACGCACCACAGCCCTACCCAGATCAAGATGCGGATTTTGAAAGGATATGGATGGTTCTTTGTGTCCAACTAGTTGCTCACCTTTCTGCCGGGTTTGCCCACCATAGGCCAGGCCCAGTTCCTCGGTACACTAGCGCCAGGTATCGGCGATGTATTGGGCGTACTCGCCGACGCTCATCCCTTTCCGCGTGGCATCGTCCACGTTGACCCAGGGCTCGAAGTCCGCAGGGCGCAGTTCGGGGAAGCTGAGGAGAAGGTTGGTGAGGTCCCCCTTAGGATCGATCATGATGGCGGGGACGCTGTCTATGGCCGCCTCCTCGAGCAGGTCCACGCATAGGCCAGTCTTGCCTGACCCGGTCATGCCCACGCATACGGCGTGGGTTGTCAGGTCGCGGGCGTCGTACATGATCAGGCGGTCGAGCCGTTTGG
Source organism: Chloroflexota bacterium (assembly GCA_030616025.1). Taxonomy (GTDB): domain Bacteria; phylum Chloroflexota; class Anaerolineae; order UBA7937; family B3-Chlor; genus B3-Chlor. The sequence goes on along the minus strand of JAUWYD010000230.1, from coordinate 2,599 downwards.
CCTTGGCCAGATCATACTCTTGGCCGAGATAGAAGGCACCGAGCTTTTCGAAAGGTTGCACGGTCAGACCTCCCCTGGAGATGAAGGAATAGCTTCCCTCTTATTCCGACTGTCGCCGTTGCTGGCGGTGCTTGGCAAGTTGAGTGCCGAGGTTCCACTGAGGCCAACTGAACTCTTCCCGTGGAGCGATCAGGCACACAGGCGATGGACTGCCATTATACCACGGCCGCTCGAGGCTGTCGAGACTGGTCGCCTCAAACGACTCGAGCGCGAACGACCTCTCATCCAGTTCCAACTGTATCATCCGGGCTGGCAAACCAGTACCCGCTGTCTCGGAGCACGGCTTGCTCTCGTTATTTCCCTATGCTATAGTCCGGTGGAGACTCGACCGCCCCGTACGCGAGCGATTGAATCGTCTCTCAAGCGCGGAGGAAGGAGAGTGAGTGGAAGCCTTCTTGCAGTGGGGTCTTGATCTGATTCTCGCCATCCAGCAGGTCCACGGGCCAGCGTTGGACAGCATCTTCCTCGCCATCACCTCTTTGGGAGCAGAGGAGTTCTACCTGTTGCTCGTACCCTTGATCTTCTGGTGTGTAGACTTTGGCTTCGGTGCGCGTTTGGCCGTCCTTTTTCTCCTGTCGAGCTATCTCAACTTCTACCTGAAGGACCTCTTCCAGCAGCCTCGCCCTTTTGACCTGGACCCGAGTGTGCAGCTTGCCCCAGTTGGGGGATACGGACTGCCTAGCGGCCATGCCCAGTCAGCGGTCGTGGTGTGGGGTGTCATTGCTGCCTGGGCACGTCAGCGCTGGTTTTGGGGTATGGCTATCGGACTGATGGCCCTCATTGGGTTTTCGCGCATCTATCTGGGCTTGCACTTTCCCACCGACGTGCTGGGCGGGTGGATGATCGGCGGCCTGTTGCTCGGCCTGTACGTGGTGACGCACTCACGGGTCGCGGAGTTGCTTGCGGAATCGGGCCTGGGTTGGCAGTTGGTGCTGGCTCTGGGTCTGCCCTTGGTGCTACTTGCGATCCATCCCGTCAAGGATACGACCATGACCACGGGAGCACTGGCCGGGGCGGGCGTGGGGTTGGTGCTCAGTCATCGCTACGTCTCGTTCAGTGCGCGCGGCCCGCTCAGGCAGCGAGTCTTACGCTTCGTCATTGGTGCGGTGGTCGTGGTGCTTCTATATGCGGGTCTCAAGGCAGCGTTTCCCGGCGAGGAATCGTCGCTTTACCTGGTCTTTCGTTTTCTCCGTTTCGGGTTTGTCGGCCTGTGGGCCAGCCTGGGCGCTCCATGGCTGTTCAGGATCCTCCGGCTGGCGCCGTCAGCCGAGAACGCCATGTTTTGAGAACATCGAACCAACCACAAACCATCCCGACACAGCTTCTATCACCAAGAGACTCTGTTCCCAGGAGCGCTCTTTGGGTGGAGCCCCCGGCATGGGCTAGGTTCCGACAGGAGGAAGACTCCCGCACGGACCAGCGCCGATTGGCAGTTCCCCTGGGGTGGCTGCAGGCGCTCGTCGACGTCATCGCCCCCTGGGAGCCTCAGCACCGATGTTGTCCTCTTGGCTAAAGCAGCCCCGCTGCCGACAGGATGTCGAATGCGAAACCGAAGCCTATTGCGCCTACCCATAGTGTGGCAATCACCAACCCGACCACTCGCCAACGGGCTACAGTGAGCGCGCCTGCCAGCGCGCCAAAGGAGGTGCCCGCACCGGTGATCAAGAAAGCCAACGCCGCTCCCTGGCCCATCCCGGCGTCCAGGAGGGCACGTACCAGAGGCAGGGAGGCCTCCGTGTTGACGTAGAAGGGCAGGGCCAGTGTGGCAGCGAGCGGGACGCCGTAAACATTCCCGCTGCCAAAGAGGGTTGACACCCAGTGGGCTGGGATCAGTCCGTTCAGGAAGTAGCCGACGAAGGCGAACACAAAGAACATGATCAGCAGACGTCGCCCAGTGCGGTAGGTCTCGGTCAGGATTAGCAAGGGAGTGGCTTTGGATGCTACTCGCTTGGTCGCTTCGGCGCAGCACGCGGCCACAAACCGGGCCTGGTTGGCCAGCCAGCCCCGGCTTTCAATGACAGACGCTGCCAGGCCCCCGACGAGACCCAATACGATGGATGCCCCGAAAAAGGTGAGGGCAAAGGGCCAGCCAAACAGGCCGGCGCTGTAGATCAGTTCTTGCGGAGACGTGAGCGGCGAGGAGACCAAGAAGGCGACGATAGGCGCCCATGGCATCAGGCCGGCCATCATCCCCAGGATGATGGCCATCGTCCCACAGGAGCAGAGGGGCGTTCCCACGGCTGTCGCGGTGGCCGCCACCACACCGGCCCGGCGATGCCGTCGCAGGAAGGCGGAGACACGGTCCTGGTCCATGTAGACCGTGAGTAGGGCCGCAATGACTGCGCTGATAAGCAGATACGGCCAGTTGCCCACGAAGGTGTGCCAGACCTGCACCAATGTGTTGATCAGCAGAGTCAGGATGAAACTCATTGTTTGTACCTCCTAGATTGGTCTCATCCTGATAGACGAAGAACTGGCAAAAAAGACGCAGTGGTGGACCCTCTTGGGGCGGGGAGTCAATTGAAGAGGCCGGTTGAAA
>JAUWYD010000265.1 GCA_030616025.1 Chloroflexota bacterium | reverse complement strand
CCATCGGCGGTGAGCTGCAGCCTGTTGGAGTACAGACGGCCACGGACGACGTTCGTATCATCTGCGAAGAGAGAGGTCATCTCCTCGCGTGGGATGACCTCTTGGCAGCTGTAAACCTTCAAGGAGAAAAAGGGCGTAGTGCCCTTGAGTATCTGCCCGTCCAGTTGCTCAGGCAGCCAGCCGTCGAGGATCTCCTGCACCCTATCGAAGGGAGCGCGATGATCGTCGCTGATTGGTGTGGCCCAGATCTGGATGGCGCAATAGTCATGAGCGGGAAGCAGCTTGACGTATAACTCATATACTTCATCCACCGCCCTGCGTGCGATCAGGCCTTCCTCATCCCGTTGTAGCGTTTCAACCCGCAGGAGACCGATCAGGCCTTCCAGTTGGCGCTTGGCCTCCGCCTCGTCCATCTCTTCATAGACGTACCCCCTCACTTCAATGCAGGTGGGAGTGAGAACAGCGTGCATCTCGTCACTCTTCCATCTTGTCCAGGACCGATCTCGTGGCTTTCCGGATGCTATTGAAGTGCTCGATGGGCTTCTGCGAGCTGGCTGGTGCGAACCCTCTTGGAATCTGGTCGCCCATAAGAAGCGATATGAACTCGTCGATCCCGTCGCTCAGGGCCTCGGCATGTTGGACCAGACAGGCTTCCTTTATTTGCCTCAGGATTTGCGTGCCTTTCTCACCGTGCTCGGCGAGGATCTGGGGATTCTCCTCGATGTAGCTCATTAATGCGTTGAACCGGTCCAATCCACTCATACTGACTCCTGAGTACCTTCTAGGGCAAGCCCACTCTGGCCTTGACTTCGGCCATAGTTCCTTCAGCTATTGCAGTGGCCCTGCTGGCTCCGTCCGCAAGGATGTCCCACACCGCCTTCGGGTCACTGCTCAGCTCAGTGCGTCGCTCGCGGAATGGCGCCAGACGGGCGGACAGGTTGCGAGCGAGAGTTCGCTTGCAATCCACACATCCGATCTCTGCTTTGCGGCAATCCCTTTCTATCTCTTGAACTTGCTCCGGGGAGAAGAAGCCGTGGAAGGTGAAGACGTTGCACACTTCTGGGCGACCGGGGTCAGTGCGGTATCTCCTTTGAGGGTCTGTTACCATCGCCAGCACTCGTTGCTCCATCTCCTCCGGGGAGGCGGCCAACTCGATGTGGTTGCCCAGGGACTTGCTCATCTTGTTCACACCATCTAGGCCCATCACGCGGGGGAAAGCGGTGAGCTTTATCTGAGGTTCGACGAGAGTGGGGCCGAAATGGTGATTGAACCGGCGCACGATCTCCCGAGTGAACTCCAGATGTGGCGCTTGATCCTCGCCAACGGGCACCGTGTCGGCCTTGTAGAGCGTGATGTCTGCAGCCATCAACACGGGGTATCCCAGCAGCCCATAATTCACATTGTCGGGCTGAATGCGAACTTTCTCCTTGAAGGTGGGCAGCCTGGCTAGCCAACCCATGGGGGTGACCATGGAGAGGATAGTATGCAGTTCCGTGACCTGGGGTACATGAGATTGGACGAAGATGATGCTTCGCTCGGGGTCCATCCCTGCGGCTAGCCAGTCCAGCACCATTTCGAGAGTGTTGCTTTTCAGGTTCTCCGTGTCAGTCAGTGTCGTCAGGGCGTGCAGGTCGACGACGCAGTACACACACTCGTAGTCATCTTGCAGAGCCACGTAGTTCTGGATGGCTCCTAGGTAGTTGCCTACGTGTTGTCTGCCGGTGGGGCGAGCACCAGAGAACACCCTCCCTTTTTTCATAGCTGATCTCCTTTGTCGAGGAGTTTTGGGGTCAGACCTGACTCATGCTCCAACCTGCCCTTCCTCTTTGGCTGGCAAGATGATAGTAGTTTATCACAACCTATCTGCGCGGGCAAGGGTTCTGGATTCTGCCAGGGAACACGAGGTGGCGATCAGAACCGCATATCATGGCCCTGTCTCGCGCGAAAGATCCCATCCGGGATGGCTCCACAATGCTGCGCTGTGTCATGAGTATCGTTGCCACTGCAGATAGCTCGTGATATAGTAGGATGGGAGGTGCAGCCCATGCAAGGCATAGACAGGGTTACTTTGATAGTCCTCGACGGAGTTGGGGTTGGGGCTCTTCCCGATGCAGCAGACTATGGCGATGAGGCCAGCAACTCGGTGGGCAACACGTCTAAAGCAGTCGGCGGCCTGGATCTGCCCAACATGGGGCGGCTGGGGCTGGGCAATCTGACGGAGATAGAGGGGGTGCCGCCGCGGCTGGATACCCTCGGCGCCTACGGGCGTCTGGCCGAGGCATCGGCAGGCAAGGACACCACCTTCGGTCACTGGGAATTGATGGGGGTCATTTCTCCGCGACCTCTGCCTACCTATCCAAATGGCTTCCCGCAGGAGTTGATAGGGGAATACGAAAGGCGCATAGGCCGCAAGACTCTGGGCAACAAGGCCATTTCTGGCACGGTGGTCATTGAGGAGCTAGGCGAGGAACACATGCGCACCGGCTCGCCGATAGTCTATACCTCGGCAGATAGCGTGTTTCAAGTAGCCGCCCATGAAGAGGTCATCCCCCTCGACGAGCTCTACCGAATCTGTCGCATCGCTCGAGAGATGTTGACTGGTGTGCACGGTGTCGGGCGGGTCATCGCCCGACCCTTTGTGGGTCAACCGGGGAGTCTTGCCCGTACCGGGAACCGCAGGGACTTCTCGCTGCCGCCGCCGGAGCTAACCCTCTTGGACCGGCTTGTGCGTGCGGGGCGTGAAGTGATCGGTGTGGGCAAGATAGACGACATCTTCACTGCACGGGGGCTAACTGTTTGTCACCACACAGTGGATAACGAGGTGGCCTGTGAGGAGATCATCAGGTTGCTGCGGAGCGACAAGAGCGGGTTTATCTTGGCCAATCTCATCGAGTTCGACATGCTCTATGGACACCGCAACAACCCCCAGGGGTACGCCCAGGCGCTGGAGCGCTTCGATGCTCGTTTACCGGAGATTATGGACTCTATGAAGGCCACGGACGTGCTTTTCATTGTCGCCGACCACGGGAATGATCCCACCAC
>JAUWYD010000164.1 GCA_030616025.1 Chloroflexota bacterium | reverse complement strand
CACAGTCCCTAGAGAAGAATTTCTACTTCTCTGGTTGGGTGGAGCAGCATGCGATTCCATCGTACATTTGCGCCAGCGACATCGGTCTGGTTGTGCTCCCTGATGTCTTATCCGCTCGGGGGCGCGTCACGCTCAAGGAATTCGAGTATTGGGCTTGTGGCGTCCCAGCCATCCTGCCGCGGCTGCCAGCTCTGCAAGAGGTGGCTGACGAGGGAGTAAGTGCGCTCTTCTATCGCCCCAGCGACGCCAGTGATCTGGCTGCCAAGATCAGTCTCCTTGTTGAGGATGATGAACTCAGGGGAAAGCTAGGTTCGAGGGGGCTCGCCATGGTGAGAGAGAAGTTCGAGTGGAGCAAGCTGGCGAGCCGGTTTGTGGAACTGTGCGAGAGTTATGCTCAAGGTAGTCAGAGTCTAACGGAGGTGGCATGAAAGTCCTTGTGACTAACCCGCCTTGGCCCGGCGAAGGCTACGGGGCGCGCTCGGACGTGCGTTGGCCTCACAAGAGGACGGACAAGTATTTGGAGTATCCCATCTATCTGGCGTACATAGTGGCTGTGCTGGAAGAAGCCGGGGTAGAGGTAGGCTTCATCGACGGAGTGATGGAAGAGATGTCCATCGCTGACTTCTCCCGGGCAGTAAGCAGCATACGACCCGACCTGGTGGTGATAGAGTGCTCAACTCCTTCTATAGACTATGATCTGGAAACTGCCAGGGCGGTCAAGGACAGTGTGGATGGAACGTCCGTGGCGCTAATAGGATCGCACGCTACTTTCTTCCACGAGGAGATCCTCAGCGATAACCCAGCCGTAAATGCCATCTGTCGTGGCGAAGCGGAGATGACGGTCAGAGAACTAGCTCTCAGCCTCTCGAGTGGAGATGACCTGCGTCAGGTGAAGAGTCTTAGCTATCGGGAGGGAGAAGAGGTGAGGGTAAACCCTGTCCGACCGCTTATCCAGGACTTGGATTCTTTGCCTTTCCCCGCCCGACATATCGTGCGTCACGATGGCTATCGAGCCGCGATCTACTCAGGCGACTGTCCCACGGCCATGGTTAGTTCGCGAGGCTGCCCTCATCACTGTATCTACTGTCTGTGGCCGGAGACTCTCTATGGACACAAGTTTAGGGCCAGAAGCGCTGCCAATGTGGTAGACGAGATGGAGCATGTGGTCAGAGACTATGGTGTGGACGAGATATACTTCGACGACGATTGCCTCACCTTGAGCAAGAAAAGGGTGCTGGAGATGTGTCGGCTCCTCCTGAAGCGCGACGTGGGTGTGAAGTGGATCGTGCAAAGCCGTGTTGACACCGTGGATCGGGAAGTATTGACGGCAATGAAGGAAGCTGGTTGCCACTACATTCTCTTCGGTGTGGAATCCGGTTCACCGAGAATGCTGGAGATCATGAAGAAGCGGATCTCTCTGGAGAGAGTGCGGCAGGCCTTCAAGAACTGCCGGGAATTGGGGATCAGGACTCAGGCTTTCTTCCTCTTCGGAGTGCCGGGTGAGACTCAAGAAACCGTCGAGGAGACGATCGAGTTCGCGAAGGAGATAGACGCGGACAGCACTCAGTTCGCTATCGTTGTCCCACACCCTGGGACTGAACTGTACGAGACCTGCGTGGAGCATGGTTGGCTCGTGTATGACGGCTGGGAGGATTTCGCGGCGGAGAACTCGCTGATCGAGACCGATCACTTGACGCGGGAGGAAGTCGAGGAGGCCAGAATCCGGGCTTACAGGCGATACTACTTCAGGCCTGGCCTTGTAGCCAAATCGCTGCTAGGCGTGCGTAGCTTTCGAGATATCAAACGTCTGTTCAGGGGAGGCAGATCCGTACTGGATCGCATATCCTTCTTTGAGAGGCATGCTGGCTGATGAGGTCAGCGGGTGGGATGGCTGTGCCGCTCCGCATCTTAGCTCGGCGAAGGGATGTCCGTGACACAGGATAGGAGAAGGCTCCTCTCACGGGCAGCAGGCGTTGCCATCGTGCTCTTGATCTTCGGCTTCTTGGCGCGCACCCTGTACCTCGGCTGGGACGAGATCGTAGCTTATGATTGGGATCTCGACTACCTTGACCTGATCATTGCTTTCTCCCTCATGCTGTCCGCTGCAGCCTTCTATGCCTACCTGTGGAAGGTCATCTTGGAGAGACTAGGCACGCCCTTGAGCTACCGGAAGAGCTATCGCATATTCTTCCTATCCCAACTTGGTCGATACCTTCCGGGAAAGGTGTGGGGTATTCTGGGGTTGGTCTACCTGAGCCAGAAGGAGGGTGTGCCCAAAGTCATATCTGGGGCAAGCGTGACTCTGCAGTTGCTGCTGCAGGTTGTCTCGGGAGTGATAGTATTTGTCATGACACTGCCCTTCTGGGGCAACGCTGAGGCGGGAACTGGTCTGTACGGGCTGCTCGTCTTGCTGCCCGTGGGGTTGATCTTTCTACACCCTGCGCTCGTAAACAGGGGCCTGAATCTGGCCTTGCGAATTACGGGTCAGCCAGAGATGGAACTCAGTTGGAGGTACAGCTACTTGCTGGGCCAGTTGGGACTGTGGGGGATCTTTTGGTTGGTGAACGGCGTGGCCCATTATTTTCTAATCAGGTCCATATATTCTTCGTCCCTTCCCCCAATTCCGGTGCTGGCGGGCATATTTGCCATAGCTTGGGTGGCTGGCTTCTTGAGCCTGGTGACCCCTTCCGGCCTAGGAGTCATGGAGGGTGCATTGGTCTTTCTTCTCAGTTTCTATTTCCCGGTTCATGTGGCAACGGTTATTGCCCTTTGGAGTAGATTCGCCAGGACGGTTGGCGACTTGGCATGTGCCACTATTGCCTGGGGGTCATGAACAGATGATCTGCCCTGCTGAACGCCTTGATAGAGCTTGCCGGATCCGCCGATGGATTGCCTTTCATGTGGGAGTTGTGGTGGGCCAAGAGGTCGGTTATTAACTTGCACACTAGCCCCGCGAATGTTGTCGCTTTCTAGCACCGGTACAGAGCACAGCATCCAGCTCTGTTGGCTGACGCAGGTAGAACCTGTCTCTCCTTCGGTGGGTGTCCCGCAGTGTGGAGTTGAATAGTGAAGGGGAGGTCAATTGTGAAGCATCAAAGGAGCCTCACAAACGCGGTCGTTTGGGCTGTGTTGCTGCTCTTCGTTTGTGCTCAACACGCTCACGCTTACATCGACCCTGGAAGCGGCAGCTATGTCCTGCAACTGATTCTCGCAGGCTTGCTCGGGGCTGGCGTCGCAGTGAGGATCTATTGGAAAAGGATCAGAGCATCTATTCTTCGCGTCTTTTCCAGCAGGCAAGGGGAGGTAGGTGACTACGAGTAATGGCGTTGTCCCGAGTTCCTTTCGCGATCCAAGCGGGGCCCTCTTCTGGAAAGACGGCGTGCTCTATCGTCCAGTCAGTGTTGTCTACCGGGCCAACTGCGACCATCTGATGGAGGTGGGCCTTCATGACAGCCTAGTGGATGCGGGACTGCTGGTTCCACGCGAGGAGGTGCCCACTGACAATGGCGCAACCGATTCCGCCTAGAAGGTGCTCAGACCGGACGTTATCCCTCGTTCACCACTTGGTGATCGGGAACAACTTGCCGCTTGAGAAGGTGGCAGCTGCTTGCAGCAAGATCTGTGATTCGCTTGTCATGGAATTCGTTGCCAAGGGTGACGCGCAGGCTCAAAGACTGCTGGAGACGCGAGATAGTACTCTTCAGGACTATACGGAGCAGTCATTCTTGGACGCGTTCGATGAGTACTCCGCCGTCGAGGGGTGCGTCGGTATCGATGGAATGGACAAAACCAGCTATCTCTTGCGACAGAAGGGGACGAACGCGTGAAGAGATCAATCGTTATTCACCCGTTTCTGTTCGCGGTGTTCCCGATACTGTTTGTCTTTGCGTACAACATCGATCAATTCCCCGCTGCTGTGACTTTATTACCGATGGCTGTCGCGGTTGGCGTCGCGGGCGTGTTGTGGTTTGGGTTGAGTCTTGTGCTGAAGGACAAGAGAAAGGCAGGCTTCGTTGTCTCGCTCTTCTTTCTTCTATTCTTCTCATACGAGAACCTCTTTGAAGCCACGAAGGGCTTGATTGCTCGAACGGACTGGATCGAGAGTTCGCTGGTACGGCTGGGGGTGTCTGGGGTTGCCGTGCGACAGTTCGTCCTACTTGCGTCAGGGGCGTTCTTCG
>JAUWYD010000130.1 GCA_030616025.1 Chloroflexota bacterium | reverse complement strand
TCAGCTGTCTGGCGGCATGCAGAAGAAGCTGGCCCTGGCCTGCACTCTCATCCACGAACCGGAGATACTGTTCTTGGACGAGCCCACTACGGGTGTGGACCCCGTGTCCCGGCGAGAATTCTGGGACATCCTTTCAAACTTGCATCTACGAGGAGTCACCCTCTTCTTTAGCACACCCTACATGGATGAGGCGGAGCGCTGCTCGCGAGTTGCGCTAATGTTCGAGGGAGACATCATCGTGTGTGATGAACCGGAGAAGGTGAAGGAGTTGATCACAGGAGAACTGATCGAGCTGAGACCCAAGGAGTTGAGGCGAGCCAGGGACTTAGTGGCCGGATGGGAAGGCGTCCTTGAGGTGCAGACATATGGCGATGTGCTACACATCTTCGTGGACAGCGTGGACAAACGAATGTCCGAACTGCAAGCGCACCTGGCGATGGAAGGCATCGAGGTGGAAGGATTACGCCAGACCAGGCCGCGCATGGAAGAGGCCTTCATCTCCCTCATTCGGAAAAGGATAGCGGAGGGAAAAGCTGACAGTCCAGTGAATTCTGGGAATCACCAGGCTGGAGAGGAGTGAATCATCTTGCTTTGTATCATCTGGCTAGTGAATAGAGCCTCACTGTCACTCTGCGTGAAGCGAAGGGCCAGCCTTGAGCCGGTCGAAGCGTCTCGTTCCTACGCCACAAAGCGAGATTCTTCCCTTCGGTTCCACTCAGCGCAGGCTCGGCTCGCTCCTCAGAATGACGTAGTGATGTAGCAGTAATGAAGAGGTAGAGCGTATGAAAGATGGATACTCAGTCGTAGCGGAGGGGCTGGTCAAGAAGTTTGGAGACTTCACCGCGGTAGACGGCATCAGCTTCGAAACCAAGACCGGTGAGATCTTCGGCTTCCTCGGGCCTAACGGTTCGGGGAAGACCACCACCATCCGCATGCTGTTGGGCCTGCTGCGGCCCACTGAGGGGAGCGGCACGGTCCTCGGTTTTGACATAGTGAGAGAATCAGAAGAGATTCGCAAGCGGATCGGGTATATGTCTCAGCAGTTCAGCCTCTACAACGATCTGACCGTGTCTGAGAATCTCAACTTCTACGGCGGCACCTACGGGGTCACGGGAGAGCATCTTCGCGACAGAAAAGAGTACATCTTGGAGATGGCGAACCTGAAGGGAAGAGAGCGGGAGATGACCAAGAACCTGTCGGGAGGCTGGAAGCAACGCCTGGCCCTTGGCACGGCCATCATCCACGAACCGCAGGTGCTGTTCCTCGACGAGCCCACGGCCGGCGTGGACCCTATCTCTCGACGCGCCTTCTGGGACCTGCTCTACGAACTGTCAGATCAAGGTACGACCATCTTCGTCACCACCCACTACATGGATGAAGCGGAGCATTGCCAGAGCCTGGCTTTCATCCATCTTGGCAGAATCGTGGCCCGTGGAACGCCCCAGGACATCAAGGAGACGATTATGAAGGGTCAGGTGCTGGAGATAGATTGCTCGGATCCAGACGTGGCTCTTAGCACGCTGCGTGAGGCTTCCCTTCTCGACGAGGTAGCTCTCTATGGAGCATTGATCCACGTTGTGGGGGAGGATCTCGAGAGTCATAAACCCATGATGCAGCGGCTGCTGCGAGAGCAAGGGGTCGATGTGAGAAGCATGGACATCATAGCTCCTTCGCTGGAAGATGTGTTCATCTCTAGCATCAAAGAGGAGGACAAGAGAATAGCTTTTGCCAACGGAAGCTAGCACGGATCGAGGGACACGCTAGGAAGAGGTGAGAAAGCAATGAGACAGAGAATCGTGATCGTCTTGGTACTGCTTTTGCTCATCATCGCGGCGGGAGCGGGGTGGTGGTATCTTCGCTCACATCCCGATGTGGGGGCCCAACTGATGGCTGAACTCGGCTTGGGGACCCAAGCGATCCCTGAGGGGGTCCTCGCCGCTTCCGGGATTATTGAGGCCGAGGAAGTGTCGGTGACCACCGAGATGGGAAGTCGCGTCGCAGAGGTACTGGCCGATGAGGGCAACCTCGTACAAGAAGAAGACGTCTTGATCCGGCTGGATGATGCTCTCCTTCAGGCTCAAATAGCTCAGGCGGAGGCCGCTCTCGCAGGAGCCCAGGCCACCCTCGCCCAGGTCGTGGCCGGTGTTCCCGAGGCGGAGATTCGGCAAGCCGACGCCTTGGTGACTCAAGCGGAGGTGGCTCGCGACGGCGCACAGCAAGCCCTAAGGGATGCCCAGGCAGCCCGCGCCAATCCACAGGAACTGGAGGCCCGCATAGACGGGGCGCGAACTCACCTAGCCATCGCTGAACTAACGGTTGATCAGGCCATAGCAAGTATGCGCGCGGCGGAGATTCAAGAGGCCTATTTTCCACGGACCTACGCTCAGTTACTGGAGGGCTTCGATGTTCAGTTTCTCCTGCCCGGTGGACAGGTCTTCAAGAAACACATCAGCATAGGTGAGCGTATCCTCAGCCAGGTTAGACGACAAGGTAATCTAGCCATTCAACAGGCCTGGATGGCTTGGGAGGGCCTGTTTGCGGCTGAAGCAGCTCGTGATGGGGGGCACCAGAACCTGAACAACCTGCTGGCTATGCGCGACAACCCTCTGGAGGCGAGCGCTCTGGTTAGCGCTGCCCAAGCTCACTACGACGTGGCCGAGGCCAACGTTGCGGTGGCCAAGGCCCAACTGGAGGCCCTCCGAGCCGGCGCCACGGAGGAAGAAGTGAGGATTGCCGAGTCTCAAGTTCAGCAGGCTGAGGCCGCGCTCTTGACCTTGCAGGTACAGCTGGACAAGATGACTCTTCGGGCACCTAGAACAGGCATAGTACTCGAACGCATGGTCAGCGTCGGTGAGATCGCTCCACCTAACTTCTCACTGCTGACCATAGCCGATCTGGACCAAGTCACTCTCACAGTATACGTTCCTGAAAACGAGATAGGACTGGTGAAGGTGGGCCAGGCAGTACAGGTGCAGGTTGATTCTTTCCCCGAGAGGAGCTTTGACGGGGACGTGGTCCACATCGCTTCACGAGCAGAGTTCACGCCCAAGAATGTACAGACGCGAGAGGAAAGGGTGAGCACAGTTTTTGCCGTGAAGATCCAGATTCCCAACCCAGACCACGCCTTGAAACCCGGCATGCCCGCGGATGCCCAGATTCTGGTGGAGAAATGAAGGGAGGCCAACGAATGCAATTCAAGGCAAGACCAACCGCCATAGCTTCTCTCCTGATCGTCACAGCCAGCCTCGCGTTCCTATGCTCCGCCTGTCAGGCAGGAAACGTGGCCGGGACCATCGAGGCTTCGGGCACAATCGAGGCCGAGGAGGTAGTCATAGCTTCTGAGTTCGGCGGAAGGGTGGCGGAGATTCTAGCCGATGAAGGCGACGAAGTAGAGGCGGGGCAGGTGTTGATACGCCTGGATGGCGACCTTGTAGAGGCCCAGATGGGCGAGGCTGAAGCACTGGTAGCCTCAGCGCGTGCAAACCTGGCCAGAGTGGAAGCCGGACCTCGACCAGGAGAGATAGCCACGGCCGAGGCTTTGCTGGAGCAAGCCATCGCCGCCCGCGATGGGGCCCAACGGGGCTGGCAGGATACCGTGGCACTGCGGGACAACCCTCAAGAGCTGAATGCCCAAATAGACGAGGCCCGCACCCAGGTGGAACTGGCGGAACGGGGAGTGTCTCAGGCTCAGGCGCAGGTGCGAACCTTGGAGATACAGCGGGACGCCCACGCAGGTGCCGGGGATGATGACAGCAAGACCAGATACGAGGCCCTTGACCAGCAGGTGAAGGCAGCACAAGTGGCGGTAGGCATGGCTGAGGAGCAACTGGCCGGAGCCAGGACCCACCTCGAGAACCTGATGGGGATGCGCAACAATCCGATCGCTCTGAACACAACGGTCAATCAGGCCAAGGCCAGATACGAGGATGCGGTGGCTGCAGTGCAGGTAGCCCAGGCCAGCCTGGATGCCCTGCTGGCTATGCCCACAGCAGAGGAGGTGGCCGTTGCCCAGGCTCAAGTCAGTCAGGCTGAGGCCGCGTCGGGCATGTTGCAGGTTCAACTGGAGAAGATGACCCTGTATTCGCCCCTGAGCGGCTTGGTGAGCAACCGAGCCATCCACGGGGGAGAGACGGCCTCTCCCGGCGCGACACTGATGACCGTAGCCAGCCTCGATGAAGTGAAACTGACTGTCTACATACCAGAGAACCGCTACGGTCGCATCCAACTGGGACAATCGGTCAGCGTGGAAGTGGATTCCTTCCCGGGAAAGGTATACCTAGGAGAGGTGATGTACATCTCGTCGCAGGCCGAGTTCACCCCGCGCAATGTCAAAACAAAAGAGGAACTGGTGAACACCGTCTTCGCAGTCAAGATCCTCATCCCCAACCCTGAGCATGATCTGAAGCCTGGCATGCCAGCAGACGCCACAATAGTGGTGGAATAGGGGTGCGACCATCCTCTCCCCCCTTGGCGCAAACGATTGAGAGATGATGGTTCCGTTGGTCCTATTCTCTGTTGACCCGACGCGTCGCTGTGAGGTATAAGTGAGTCATGACCGCTAGCCCAGAACAGCAGGAGGTGCAACATGACACCGGGCAAGTCAGCAAAGATCGTCGTGCTCGCCATCCCGCTCATCGCGGCCGGGTTCTTGTTTGGCAGAGCATGCGAGCAAGTCAGTCGACAGTATCAGCTGGTTCTTATGCTCGACAGAGGTTTCCTCTACGTTCTCCTATGGTTGGTGGCGGCCACGGCGACGGTCGCCGTCACTGGAGGACTCGTGGCAGCACTTGTGCGTCCCTTGTGGGTGTGTGTGGCCGCCTT
>JAUWYD010000186.1 GCA_030616025.1 Chloroflexota bacterium | reverse complement strand
TGCCCAGCCTGCGCATGGATTCCTTCTCCCTGGAGCTGGCGAAGCTGTTCCGGGGGCGACGGAAGACAGGGTTGACTTTCGCGCCCGAGGCTGGAAGCGAGCGATTGAGGTGCGTGATCAACAAGGTGCTCAGCGCCGAGGAGATCTTGGGTACGGCGGAGGCGGCCTACGGCAGCGGCTGGCATCGGATCAAGCTCTACTTCATGGTCGGGCTGCCCACGGAAACCACGGAGGACGTGGAGGCCATCGCAGCGCTGGTGAAACAGGTTCTAGACGTCGGTCGCCGTGCCCGGGGAAAGCGGGCCGAGGTCAGCGTCAGTGTGGGCACCTTTATCCCCAAGCCCCACACCCCTTTCCAGTGGCTGCCTCTGGAGAAGAAAGAGCTGTTGCAGCAGAAGCAGCACCAGCTGCGCCGCCTGATCCGGGGCCGGGGGCTGAAACTGAGTTGGAACGACCCTGACACGAGCCTGCTGGAGGCAGCCCTTTCACGAGGGGATCGTCGTCTGGGGAAGGTGATTCACGAAGCCTGGCGGGCAGGCGCAAGATTCGACGCCTGGAGCGAGATCTTCGACGCTGAACGATGGTGGTCGGCGTTCTCTGAGCAAGGCCTGGACCCAGCCTTCTACGCCCACCGGGAGCGGTCGCTGGAGGAGACCCTGCCCTGGGATCACATCAACTCGGGGGTGAGCAAGGAGTTCCTGATCGCGGAATACATGCGCAGCCTCCGTGGGGAAACCACGTCGGACTGTCGCGAAGGTCCATGCCTCGCCTGCGGTATCCTGAGGGCATTCTCCCCAACTGCAGAGACCACTAGTCAAGGGCTGTGGGGTTGCGCCCCCGTCCCGACGCGCAGCCCTAGCGCCGAATACACAAGAGGCGGTGCTAGTTGAGGCAAGAGAAAGGACGTGGACAACGGTTGAGGATCACCTTCGTCAAAGGCGAAGAGGTCAAGTATATCTCTCACCTCGACCTGATGCGCCTTTGGACGCGTGCCCTGCGCCGAGCCAGCATACCGGTCGTCCATTCCAAAGGGTTCAATCCGAGACCCAAGATCTCGATCGCTGCCCCCCTGGCTGTGGGCTTCACTGGCCAGAATGAGGTGATGGACCTGCTGCTAGAGAGGCCCATAGCCCCCAGGGATTTCGCCACGAGCGTCGGGAAGCAGCTTCCAGCGGGAATTAGCCTGGTTGAGGTGGAAGAGGTCTACGCAACTCTGCCCTCTCTGCAGTCTCAAGTGCAGTCTGCCGAATACCGGGTCACGATGGAAGCCCGAGACGGGAAACAAGAGATACAGGACCGCCTCGAGGACTTGTTGAGCAGCGAGCACCTGCCTCGCCAGCGTCGGGGCAAGACATACGACCTGCGCCCCTTGATCGAGAAGCTCTCGCTGGAAGAGAAGACAGAAGGGTGTTACGTCGTGGGGATGCGCTTGCTAACTGGCGACCAAGGCACAGGCCGTCCCGATGAGGTGCTGGCGGAACTTGGGCTGGGAGAACTGGTCAAGGCTGTTACACGCACCCGACTCCACTTCGCCTCCCGCTCGCAGACCTGATACTCCCCTCACTGCCTCATCTCTACCCCAGCAGCAGAAACAGGAGCCGAGGTCCCACCGACGGCGCCAGCCACCGCTAGCCTAGTGGGCGAAAAGCACCTCTTCCAACTCCCTCAGGCTTTCCACCCCTTTGATCTCGTGAGGGAACAACGGCACTTCGATCAGCTTCCTCCCATCCGCATACTCATCGGCCAGCATCTTGATGTACTTGCTCTGCATCTCCATCCGTTGCCGGTTGAACTCGCTATCAGGGTTCTTGATGACGTTGTTCACCAGGATGTAGTGAATTGCCAGCCCAAAACCTTCGAACTCCTTGATGAGCCTTCTGGCCTGATAGACTCCCAAACCCTCCGGGATGGTCACCAGAATGAACTCCGTGTTGTCCGGATCCCTCATGAAACTGGTGACTTCCTCGGCCAGGGCCTTCCAGCTCTCGATGAGATCGAGAAAAGGCACCTGCTTCAGCTTGAAGGCATCCCTCATCCGCATGTACACCTTGGGCGCCGTACGGAGGTGTGAGATGAACTTGTACGGCAGTTCCAAGAGCCGCAGGGTGTCGCCTGCAGGAGCGGTATCCCACACGATCAGGTCGTAGGAACCGTCTTTGACGCGCTCCAGCACGTAGTCCAACATGAACTCCTCTTGTATGCCCGGAGCCATGGCCACGTAGTCTATGACGTCATCGTATTCCATGTCTATCAAAGAGGACGCTGCTTCGTAGATCTCCGGGCCGAACTTCTTCTTCCACCTCTTCATCACTTCTTCAGGCCCGATCTCGAGGGCATGAAGGTTCTGCACGCCTCTCACCGGTTTCTCAGTTGCCCCTACCTCCATCTCGAACATGTCAGAGAGAGACGGTGTCAGATCACTGGAGATGATCAGCGTCCTTCGACCGAGGGAGGCATAGTGCAAGGCCGTGGTTGCTGAGCAAGTCGTCTTGCCCACTCCTCCCTTCCCCCCGAACATGAAAACGCGCTTGCTACTGCCATCCAACTCCGAAAGAGACATGCGTAGCCTCCGAGCTAGGGTTGTCTGTCCAGATACCGCTGAGTATTCTAGCACATGTTAGGGGATTTGGCACCAAATTCGCAGTATGACCCGATGCCTGAGGACTACCTCACAAGTATCTTCAGGGCGAGGGTGCGGGGAGCCGGAGACCTGGCCCTTGCAGTGGGCCCATCTGTAGCAATCATGGCAGAAGGGGTCGTGGCGGCGCACACCAGGTGGGTCTCTGAATCCGTGTGGGGAGATCGAACTGTCCTATGAATACCCAGAGGAGAGGTCGCCCTGGACGACGAGTGCCCTTCATCGCCGGGCTGTCCGAGTTGTGACCCTGCGGATGATCGGGGTACACCCAGCGCTGGAGTCGTCGGCCGGTCGTCTCTACAGCAACGCTTCCTCGGTCTCGGAGTCGAAGACGTGCATGTTGTCCATGTTCAAGACTATCTCGAGATCCTGGCCTATCTCGGCTGAGCTACGCGGGTCCACACGGGCGACGAAGTCCTTGCCATCAGCAACCAGGTAGAGGTAGCGCTCGGCACCCATGGGCTCGATCACATCCACCTTGGCAACCAGAACGGCGGCTGCGACGTCAACGGGCACGAACCTCTTGTCATGGAGGTCTTCCGGCCTGATGCCGAAGATTACATCCTTGCCCAGATGCTCAGCCAGAGCAGGTCTCTTGTCCTTGGAAACACCGACCTGGAAGGCCTTGGTCCGGATGTACATCTCATCCTTGCTGCCCGCCAACTGGGCATCGAAGAGATTCATCGCAGGACTTCCGATGAACCCGGCCACAAAAGCGTTCGCCGGATGATCATACAGGTTCTGGGGTGTGTCCACTTGCTGTAGGACGCCATCCTTCTGGACAGCGATCCTGGACCCCATGGTTATGGCCTCCACCTGGTCATGGGTCACGTAGATGAAAGTGGTGCCCAGTCTTAGATGAAGCCTGCTGAGCATGGCCCGTGCCTCCACCCTCAGCTTGGCGTCCAGGTTGGAAAGGGGTTCGTCCATCAGAAACACGGCTGGCTTGCGGACAATGGCTCGGCCCAATGCCACCCTCTGGCGTTGCCCGCCGGAGAGCTGCTTGGGTTTGCGATCCAGCAAGTCGGCAATCCCCAAAGCCTCAGCGGATTGATGGACTCGCTCCTTGATCTCCTTCTTATCCACCTTCCTCAACTTCAAGGGGAACGCCATGTTATCGAACACGCTCATGTGAGGATACAGAGCGTAACTCTGGAAGACCATGGCGATGTCTCGGTCTTTGGATGGCACATCGTTGACCAAGCGGTCGCCAATGTATATC
>JAUWYD010000110.1 GCA_030616025.1 Chloroflexota bacterium | reverse complement strand
GGTCGGCCGATTACGGTTCATGGCAACGGACGACAAACCCGATGCTTCACATACATTGACGACACCGTCGCGGGCACGGTGCTGGCGGCCACGGTTGAGGCTGCAAACGGGGAGGTACTGAACATCGCACGGGCGGAAGAGACGACGGTTCTTCACCTGGCGGAGATCGTCAAAAACATGGCCAGTTCCTCATCAGACATCACCCTTGTGCCCTATGAGCAGGAGTATGGAGACGACTTCGAGGACACCAGGCGTCGAGTGCCTGCCGTGGACAAGGCGGAGCGGATTCTGGGCTTCAAGGCCCAGGTGCCGCTCGCTGAGGGATTGGAGCAAACCATAAGCTCGTTTCGGAGTGGGAGATGAAGATCCTGGTCACGGGCGGCGCCGGTTTCATAGGCTCAGCCCTCGCCAATCATCTGGTCAGCATGGGACACCGTGTCCGAGCACTGGATGACCTTAGTTCGGGAGATCCTTCCACCTTAGGGAGCGCTGTCTCCTTCACCCGAGGTGATGTCCGCGATGTCCCCAAGTTGTGGACCCTCCTGCGAGATGTGGAGTGTGTGTTTCATCTGGCCGCGCGGGTTTCAGTCTCCGAGTCGATACTATACCCGGTGGAATACAACGAGGTGAACGTGGGCGGGACCGTCAGCCTGATGACAGCGGCCCGAGATGCTGGGGTGCACAGGGTCGTTCTAGCGTCCTCGGGGACCGTCTACGGGGAGCAGGAGCAGCAGCCGGTGAAAGAAACGGCCGTCATCCGCCCTCCCAACCCGTACGCGGTGACCAAGATAGCTGCTGAGTACTATCTGTCTGCCCTCGGTGCCCTTTACGATATCGAGGTGGTCATGCTTCGTATTTTCAATGCCTACGGCCCTGGACAGGCGGTTCCCCCGTCACACCCACCGGTGATCCCACATTTCGTCAGCCAAGCCCTGACTGGAAGCACGCCAATCATCTTCGGCAGCGGCAAGCAGACCCGAGATTTCATCTACATCAGTGACGTGGTCAACGCCCTGACCACGGCAGGGTTCACTGATAACGTCAATGGATTCATCATCAACATCGGGACGGGCCAAGAAGTAAGCATCAACGACTTGCTGAAGAAGATCGAGAATCTTCTGCGCAGGAGAGTGGTGTCCCTGCACAACCCGACCCAAGGTGGGGGTGTGTCCCGCCTGGTCGCGGAGACTAGCCTGGCCAGAAAGGTACTAGGCTTTGAGACGAAGGTCAGCATGGTTGAAGGGCTGCGCCTGATGTTGTCCCATCATGAGAAGATTGTCCCATCCACTACGGGCGTCCAGTCTTGAGTGATGCCAGGCTGCAGCATCAGAGAGAGTGCATCACAAGCCGTCTTCTGCGGATGAAGTTCGCAGGCAGCGAGGACTACCCATGCAAACGAAACTGAGCCTTTGCTGCGAACGGGTCATTGAGGCCGGTTGGCTGGCCGCCGTCGTAGTTGTGCCTCTGTTCTTCAATGTCTACAGCAGCCGGGTGTTCGAGCCAGATAAGCTAAGCCTCCTCCGCTCCATCGCCTTAGTAATGGTCGCGGCCTGGTTGGTGAAGCTACTGGAGGCGCGGCTCGGGAGGTGGAAAAGCCAACCAAAGGAGAACGGAGGAGGTGTCTTGGCCTTCCTTCGCCTGCCGTTGGTGATTCCCACGCTGGTCATGGTGGGGGTCTACATCCTGACCACCGCAACCTCCGTGGTTCCCAAGGTCAGCTTCTGGGGCTCCTATCAGCGCTTGCAGGGCACATACACCTTCCTTTCCTACGTCGTGATCTTCATGCTGATGCTGGATACCCTCCGCTCGCGTCAGCAGTTGGAACGCTTGTTCACGGTCATCATTGTCACCAGCTTCCCCATTGCGCTCTACGGCATCATCCAGCATTTCGAACTGGACCCGCTGCCCTGGGGAGGCGACGTCACAGCTCGAGTGGCGTCCAACATGGGTAATGCCATCTTCGTGGCGGCTTACTTGATCATGGTCGTCCCCATCACTATGGGCCGGTTCATAATCAATCTACAGTCCTTTGGCAGGTCAGACACGCTTCCCGGAGAGGGAAGAGCCAGTCCCCCACAACTCGTAGCCACCGCGAGTTATGTCTTTCTCTTCGTCCTCCAGGCGCTGTGTCTGGCGTACATCTTTGCCTATCAGCTCTTCTTTCTCTCCGATGCGGCACATGTGGCCGGCGGGGCAACCTACTATCTTCTTCTCGGCAGCAGTCTGCTAGCCTCTCTGTCAATGATCCTCTTCTCTCTGTTCATCGCCAAGAAGAAACACCTGCGACCTTCGGCGCGGGTGGCTGCCTATGTGATGCTCTTCGCCGGTCAATCCCTCTCCCTGTCCTACTTCCTTCTCTTGATCTTTCGGCTGAACTATGTAGTCCTAACCGGTGGTGTCTTCGCAGAGTTCGTGGCCCTGGCAGCGGTGATGATTCTATTCGTAGTCTCCTTCTGGTACACTTTCCGTGAGGAAGCACTCGCTGCCCATCTCTTGGGCGTGCTGTACGCTCTTGTCCTCACTATCCAGCTTGTCTGTATCTTCTTCACCAAGAGCCGGGGCCCCTGGATAGGACTGCTTGTGGGCCTATTCGTCTTTGTCTTCATCTTTGGAGTGAGACGCAAGATGACATGGCTTTGGGTGGGAGCCGCAGGAGTAGCCGTTGCTGGTATCCTATTCTTGGCAGCCCTCAATGTGCCTGACACTCCCCTCGCTCCTTTACGAGACATCCCCTACCTAGGCCGCCTGGGAAGAGTTCTTGAAACAGACACGGGTACTGGCAAGGTGCGAGTCCTCATCTGGGAAGGAGTCCTTGATCTGGTTGGTGCCCACGAACCAATTGGTCTCCCTCCCGACCACCTGGACAGATTGAACGTCATACGCCCTCTTGTCGGCTACGGACCAGAATCCATGTACGTGGCTTACAACAGATTCTACCCCCCCGACCTGGCTCACTACGAGGCTCGAAACGCCTCTCCAGATCGCTCTCACAACGAAACCTTCGATGCCCTGGCGATGACAGGATGGGTAGGCTTCGTCTCCTACATGTTCCTGTTCTGCAGTCTCTTCTATTACGGCCTCAAATGGCTGGGCTTCGCCAGAGATCGGTTGCAGCGTAACATCTACGTCGTCTTGTGGATTCTCGGCGGGGTGTCTTTCGCCGTAGGCGCTCGACTATTGGAGGGCACCTGGCGCTTCTCAGGGGTGGCTCTGGCAGTCGGCATCACCATCGGATTCCTCGCATATCTGGTCATTCACACCCTGTTCCTGTCGCCAGAGGGGGAGGAGGGATCCGGAGTCTCGTCTACGGATCAGGTGTTGCTTGTCGCTCTGTTTTCCGCCATCGTCGCTCACTTCATCGAGATTCACTTCGGAATCGCCATAGCCGCCACTCGTACCTACTTCTGGGTCTATACGGCCCTGCTGGTCGTCATAGGTCTGTCTTTGTGGCGCAGAGTCACAATCGAACCAGGCCCCGAAGCCCCACCTCAGCCGCCGACGCCCTCCCGCAGGCCCCGCAGGAGTCGCCGCAGGAAACCTGGGAGGAGGGGAGAGCAGGCTGCCGCCGGTCCTTCTCTATGGAAGGGCGTTGCGGACCTTATGCCGCTTACCATCGTGATGGGACTGATCATGGCCACTCTGGGTTTCAACCTTGCCATCGCCCGGTCAGACCTGGCGGCCACCGGATTCAGCGTTCCCTGGCTGCTCGTACTGACCTGGCTATCGGGCGGGGCCATCATCATGTTCGAGACGAGAAGACAAACCTCACAACGGCCTCAAGCCGGGGCAGTGATGTCCACGCTGGCATATGTCCTAATCACCCTAGGCATCTTCCTCCCCTTCATCGTTCTCCACTTCACCATAGTAAGCCATGAACCCCAAATAACAAACATAGATGATCTGCTGAGCTACTCCACACTACTCTCCAACACCATTCTCATCTACTATGCCGCGGTCTTCACCATCATCATCCTCGTTACTCTGGCTCTGACCAGTGAAGGCAGGCTTCCGAGAACGCTGTGCCGTTGGCCAAGCGTGGCGATTCTCATCGTTTTGATGGTTGGCGTCACTGCCCTAATCTTCGTGACTAACGCGAACATAGTCAGGGCTGACGTCCACTACAAGCAGGGTCTGAACTGGGACCAGGCTCAGGAATGGGACGCCAGCATGGCACTCTACGAGGAGAGCATACGCTTGGCTCCAGGCCAGGACTGGTACTACCTCTTTATGGCACGAGCCATACTGGAGAAGGCCAGGACTCTCAGTGCGGAAGAGGGGGGTGTTCTCTTCCAACCTGAGACCATCGAGGGTTTCTTTCGTTTGACGCCTGAGGAGGTGGCAGCGCTGAGTGCTGATGGGCTCTTCAACAGCGGCCGTGTGGTGCTAGACAGAGCCAAGGAACTCAACCTCCTAAATACTGATCACTCCGCCAACCTCGGCCGGATGTTCCGTATGTGGGCCGAGTCCAGCACGGATCCCCAGGATGTCCAAGACAGATGGGAGCAAGCGGTGAGCTACTACGAAGACGCCACGACCTTGAGCCCCCATAACGCCCAACTATTCAACGAATGGGGCCTGGTCTATTTCATCGTCGGCAGATACGAGGAGGCCATCGCCAAGTATCAACAGTCGCTCGCGCTGGATTCTGAGTTCGTAGAGACCCACGTCCTGTTGGGAGACGCGTATACGGTGCTGGGCAACACCGAGGCGGCAGCGGAGGCCTACCAGCAGGTCTTGGAAATCACCCCCGGCGCGGTCAAGCCTCACATCCAGCTCTGCACCTTCCTGGCCCAAGAAGGGAAATTGGACCAGGCCGTCGAGTACTGTCTGAGTGCGATAGATCTCTCCCCCAACAACTATCAGGCTCATCGCAACCTGGCGATCATCTACCGGGATCTGGGCCGCATCGATGAGGCCCTCGGAGAAGCTCTGGTTTCCCGAGAGCTGGCTAGCCAGGAGGAGAGGCCCGCCTGGGACAGCTTCATTGCCGGACTGGAGGAGTTGAGCCAGTGATCAACCTTCTGCTCGTCTTCACAAGCGCGCTCCTTCTGGTCCTCGGCGCCACACCAGTCGTTCGCCGTGCAGCCAGCCGCTTGGGGATCGTTGATCAACCCGATTCCCGCAAGC
>JAUWYD010000259.1 GCA_030616025.1 Chloroflexota bacterium | reverse complement strand
CCATCGATGTCCCGCCAAACTTGTGTACGATCATCATCTCCTCCCCACGGTGGACTAGATGCCTGCCAGAGCTTGACTCAGGTCGGAGATCAGATCCCCCGCATCTTCGATGCCCACCGCGTACCGTACCAGATTGTCCTTGATCCCCGCAGCCTCACGCTCTTCTCGGTCCAGTGAGAAGAAGGCCGCTACCTGCTGGACGATGCTCTCCACACTTCCCAGCGTGGGGCCAACATAGGGTAGACGCAGAAGATCAATGAAACGAGAGGTCCTGCCCGTGTCGCCTTCTATCTCGAAGCTCACGACGCCTCCGAATCCGGTCATCTGCTTGGAGGCAAGATCGTGCTGGGGATGGCTGGGCAGTCCAGGGTAGTGGACGCGATGGATGGCCGGGTGTCCCTCCAGGAACTGAGCCACTCGCCGGGCGTTGTCGTTCTGGCGCAGGACACGCACCTCCAGGGTCTTGAGCCCGCGCAAGAGGAGATATGCGTCATGGGGGCTGCTCACACCTCCCAGCGTTCCCCGTGCCTCCTCGATGTCAGTCAAGACGCTTCTTGGGCCGATGACCACTCCGGCCATAAGATCGTTGTGGCCTCCCAGGTACTTGGTAGCGCTGTGGATGACCAGATCGACGCCGTACTCCAATGGGCGTAGGTTGACAGGTGTGGCAAACGTGCTGTCGATGATAGTGATGATGGTGTGCTTCTTGGCGATTTCAACAGTTCGCGACAGGTCTATGATGCCCAAATAGGGGTTGGCGGGCGTTTCGGAGAAGATCAAGCGAGTCGAGGGACGGATTGCCGCCGCCAACGTGTCAGGCTCGTCGATGGGCACCAGGGTGGTTTCGACCCCCCAGCGCTCCAGGAAGGTGAGGGCGAATTCCCACGTACGGTGATAGGCATCGCGGACCATCACCAGGTGGTCACCGCTGGACAGCAGGGCGCACAGAGTAGTGGTGATGGCGGCCATCCCGCTGGCGAAGAGCAGCGCCTTCTCGCCCCCTTCCAGAGCCGCCACCTTGCTTTCGACCGCCGTCTGCGTCGGGTTGCTGTAGCGACCGTACTCGTGGCGCAACGGCTCATCACCTGCCACTTTGCGATGCATGAAGTCCATGATCTCTGCTGTGTCGACAAACGCATAGGTTGAAGTCTGGACGATTGGTGTTGTCACTGCGCCGTACGGCTTGGGCCTCTCCTCACCGGCATGTACGGCCTGTGTCGCTATGTGGCTGCTCATGTGTGATCTCCTCTCCGGTCCTTATATTTTGGCGTGACTGAGGGTCTCGCGTAGTAGAGGGGACGGATGTGCAGCAAAAAGCCTCTCCAGCGGGGCTTTGTGACTGAAGAGGCGCTAGGCAATGCCATGGTCTCATCTTCCAGTACCCGCCGGGGGTCTGACGGAATTGGCACCATAGCGTGTGCAGGGTAGCACGCTTGGTTGCCGAGGCTTCGCAGGGCCGGTCCCTCCGCCTCTCTGGATGAGATTGCTCTCATCGGCTGCTATTCAATTGGCTCGCACTTTACCACAGCTGCCGGGCAATGTCAAGCTGCGGGGCCGCTTCCAATCTTAGATCTGTCGACTGTCGTTGCCTTTGTGACATGGGGCATGATAGAATGTTGACGGCCGAGGGCGTCTTCGTGGCTCAGGTGGAACCCATTCTACGTACCTGCTTGAGAGACGTGCTGGAACGTTCAGACGGAGCGTGACGTCGCTTGTGTGGACATCCTTGTAGGAAGCACGCGCTCTCTGCGCAGATGGGGATCTTGAAAGGAGTTGTGGGAATGAAAGTGCGGACAATCTTCTTGGCAACGGTCATCGTGGGCTTGCTTGCAGTGGCGGGCTGTGGTCCCTCATGCCCAGAGTGCCCCCCGGAAGTGATATGTCCCCAAGTGCAATGCCCCGAAGTGGAATGTCCAGAAGTGGAATGTCCCGAAATGGAATGTCCTGAAGTTGCAGGGCCAGCTGCCGAAGAGCCGAGTTTCGTCATGAACTATCCCAGGGTGGATGGCTCGACTTCGACTCATCCGCTGGGTGTGCTCATCGCGTGCGAGTTGCTGGACGTGCCCTGTCGCTGGGACATCAGCCCCTGGGACCTTACGAAACGATTGGTGCCGGATGTCGAGCAGCCGGGGAAGGAGCACGTAGCCGGGCACATACAGCGAGCGGTGGTTCACCAGGGCACTCACGGCGCCTACGTGAATCTGATCGAGAACAGGGCTGACTTGATCTTGGTGGCGAGGCTGCCATCGGAAGACGAGCTCGAATTGGCGGAGGGTCTGGGCGTGAAACTCGACGCAGAGGCCATTGCCTTGGACGCCTTCGTCTTCCTACTGAACAGACACAATCCTGTGAGCAGCCTGACTGTGGGGGAAATCCAGGACATCTACACCGGCAAGATCACGAACTGGGGTCAGGTGGGAGGGCATCAGGCAGAGATACATGCATATCAGCGAGACGAGAATTCTGGCAGCCAGGAACTGATGCAAACTTTGGTGATGAAGGGTTTGGAGATGACAGAACCCGCCGAGCCGATGATCTTGGAGGGGATGATGGGCCCCATCAACCGTTTGAGTGAAGACAGAGATGGCATGGGCTACTCGGTGTACTTCTTCGAGGAGTTCATGGCTCCCAATGAAGAGATCAAGTTGGTGGCGACGGATGGCGTCACTCCCTCGTACGAGACCATCGGAGCGAGGAAGTATCCGTTCACCACGGAAGTGTACGCGGTGATCCGAAAGGGTTTGGATCAAGACAGCGGTGCATACAGACTTTGGGACTGGCTATTCTCGGCAGAAGGTCAGGAAGTGGTGAAGAAGAGTGGCTACGTGCCCATAGACCAAGGGTGAGAGATCTGCGATGTGTGGCAAGCGATGGTCAGCTTGAGCTGCTTGATCACCCATAGGAAGATGGGATGGACGCTGCGCAACGTTACCGGAAGCAGCGCCCGACCGACCAGGGAGCAAGAAACTGAACATCAGACGAGGAAACATGGCCGAGTCGCATACATCGTCGCTGGAAGTAGGCTCGCTCGCCATGTCGTTGCAGCCGCTGAAGGATCACTTCAATCGCAGCAAGGACAAACTTCGGTTTCTGGCGCTG
>JAUWYD010000069.1 GCA_030616025.1 Chloroflexota bacterium | reverse complement strand
GGCAAAGATTGTGAGGCCGAGAGTTGCGGCGAGGAACCGCAGCAGGTTGAAGAGGCCCAAGGCAACGCCGAGCTTATCAGGGGGCACGACGAGGCTCACGGCGGCAGGAGCTGGGGACTGCACCATACCCATTCCCACACCCGTCAAGGAAAGGCTGGCCATGATGTACCACAAGGGGGTAGTCGGCCCGAGCACACTCAGAGCCAGCCCGGAGAGTGCGACCACGCTCATGCCAGATAGGCAGAGCAGGCGGCATCCGTACCGGTCAGCCAGCCGACCCGCCACGGGAGCTGTCACAGCCATCGCGACTGGCAGGCAGGCCAGAATCAAACCTATCTGGGCAGCCGCGTAGCGTTGCACCTCGACCAGGAACAAGGGGATTAGGAATAGCAGCCCGAACTGTGAGAAGGCCTGTGCGAAGGCTATGGTTGAAGCTGCGAAATAGGGCCTGTTCGAAAACAGCTTCAGGTCCACAAAGGGTTGCTGGACCCTGGTCTCGGTGACGAGGAACGCCGCCAACAGGCCAAAGCACAGCGCCCAGAGCGTCAGACTGGCTGGAGATGTCCATCCCAGGTACGTGCCTTGTCGCAGGTTGAACATCAGCACCAGCGTAGCCGCTGTGAGAATGATGGCACCGACTACGTCGAACGGTTGACGCTCTGACTTGCTGTCGTCCGGCATCAGACGCCATACAAGAAACAGTGCCACGATGCAGAGTGGTGAATAGGCCAGGAAGATCGACTGCCACCCGAAGTACTGGGTCAGAAAGCCACTCAAAGGGGGGCCAGCCGCGTGAAACGCGCTGTTGACGAGAGCCCAGGCGCCCATCGCACGGCCTCTCTCGCCCGCAGGAAAGAGTGTTCCAACAATGGCCATGATAGCGGGGAGTATGGGACCGTTCCCGAGGCCCTGGACGCCGCGTAAGAGGATGAGGACGGGGAAGTTCTGCGCCAGGGGAGATAGCATCGAACTGACGGCAAAGACAGCCATGCCTATCAGATAGGCCCGCTTGTAGCCATACATGTCGCCCAGCCGGCCAAACAGGGGCATGCTCACCGCGAAGAGCAAAATGTAGATGGTCACGACCCAGATGCCCGTTCCCACGTCCACAGAGTAGTGATCCATTATTGTGGGTAGGGCCACATTGACCAGGCTGTTGCCCAGTGTCCCGGTCACCGTGCCAATCAGGAGGGCGCCAAGGATCAACCAGCGCAGGCGATGAGGTCTGTCGCCGTCTGAAGGCATGAGCTAGGCCTATTCCCCTCCTCGCCTGTATTTCTCCATCAACCCCAGTCGGTCCAGCAACTTCCTGAGGTCTTGGATCTGGCTCTCATCCATGTCTAGGAGAGGTTGGCGCACGTGCCCTGCGGGCAGGCCCAGTAGGCGCAGGGCTGCCTTCACTGCAACAGGGTTCGTAAGGCTGTAGAGGGCTGCCATCAGAGGATAGTACTTGAAGAGCAATCCTTTGGTCCGCTGCACGTCTTCCCAAGAACGCCATGGTTTGGACATCTCTGCCATCTCTTGGGGGATGACGTTACCGGAGATGTTCGCCGTGCCGTGTCCACCGAGAGCGAGTGTCGGCACAATAAGGCTGAGCCCCGGTGCATCGCAGCACAGCAAGTTGAACTCGTCACCCGTTTGCCTTCGAATCTGAACCAGTTGATTGATGTTGCCCATGGCCTCCTTGTCAGCGACGATATTCGATATCTCCGCCAATTCAATGACCGTGGCCGGCTCGATGTTGACACCAACCCGCCCGGGATTGTTGTAGATGGCAATGGGGATATCTACCGCTTCGGCCACGGCCTTGAAGTGCTCATAGAGGCCATCCTGTGATGGTTTCAGATACGGGGGCACTACAAGGAGACCTCCGTCCGCTCCGGCTCGTTGCGCATATTGAGTCAACTCGACGGTCTGTTTGGTGTTGCCGCAAGTGGTACCGGCGAAGACCGGCAGCTTTCCCTTGCAGTACGCCACTACTGTGTCGAGAATCTCCCTGCGCTCATCCATCGTAAGGGCAGTAGACTCACCGGTGGAGCCCATCAGAAGGATCCCATCGGTCTCGTTCTCTGCCTGAAAGTCAACCAGTACTTGAAAGCCCGGATAATCTACTTCATCCTCCTCGGTAAAGGGGGTGGGAATAGCTACCCAAGAGCCTTCCGGTCTAATCATGACGGTCTATTTCCTCCGCTTGTAGTCAGCCCAACTGGGGAGACGCTATGCGCTCGCGCGCTCCGATATTCGTCTTTCTTCCAGTTCCTCCGGTCGGATCACGAGGACGGGGGTGGTAGTGCCTCGCAAGACCTTCTCGGTCACACTTCCGAATACCCAGCGCCGGATCCCCCCGGCACCGTGACTGCACATGATTATGAGATCGACGTCTTGTTTGTCTGCGAATTCAATGATCTCCTCAGCAGGGTCACCAATGACGACTTCGGCGTGCACCTCAACTCCCTTTTCTCGCAACATGGCCTGCGCTTTCGTCACCGAACGCCGTGCCTCGTCTTCCGCGCTGGCTATCTCTTGATCTCTGTAGATGGGATGACGAGCGATATGTGCATCTTCAGGAGTTTCGGGCAGGGAGATGGGCATCTCCGGCGTACCGGCCCTGAAGTGGGCGCCGGACCTCCCCACTGGCGGGCGTATCACGCGCAGGATGATGACCTCCGTGCCCGTTCCCTTGCCCAAGTCCTCCACATAGGGGAACACCGCTTGCTCGGCCAAGTCCGATCCATCGCAGGGCACAAGAATCCTCTGGAACATCAGTCCCTCCTTTCCTGACACGCGTCGATTCTCCGATACCCAGCACGGGCTCGAACGCCAAAGAGGAACCCGCTGGCGTGGAGCGCTCCGGTCCTGGTGGTTCTCCTTTTGTCCTCTAGGGCGACGCGCTCAGGCTTCCATGGCCTAGCCACTGCCTGTTCCCGTGGGCGCGGCCCTCACCCGCTGTTCCGGATCTGTCACCGTGCGCAGCCAGTTCGCCACCGTCATCACACCAAAAACGGTGATCGCGATCGCAATCCCTGGGAAGGTCACCAACCACCAAGCGACGGTGATGTACTTGCGTCCATCCGCAATCATGAGGCCCCACGATGATGCCGGCGGCTGAATGCCCAGCCCTAGAAAGCTTAGACTCGCTTCGGCGAGGATAATACGTGCCAGTTCCAAAGTGATCAGAGTGAGGGTCGGCGAGATCAGATTGGGGAACGCGTGGCGGAACATGATGCGTACGTCACTGCAGCCCACCAGGCGCGCGGCATCAATGTAATCCTTCTCTCGTATCGTTAGCATGATTCCACGTGTGATACGGGCGAAGACCATCCAACCATTGATGGAGAGGACGATGATGATGTTCCTGGCGCTGGGCCCGATCATGGTGATGATTACGAGCGCCAGGAGGAGGCCTGGAAAAGCGGTCTGGGTGTCAACGATGCGCATGATGAGGTCGTCTGTCCGGCCCCCGTAGTAGCCCGAGATCAGGCCCAGAACGGTACCGACGATCCCAGCGACGGCGATGACGCCGATGCCGATGGTCATGGAAACTCGAGCCCCGAAGATCAGGCGACTCAGGATATCCCTCCCCTGTTGATCGGTGCCGAAGAGGTACAACTCTCCTTCCTCGTTGACGAAACCAGGTGGCTTGAGGCGCTGGCCTATATACCCCGCTGCCGGATCGCGGGGAGAGACTAGCGGGGCAAAGACAGCGGCTGCCACAGTGATGAAGACTATGGCCGCACCCATGAGCGCCACCTTGTCCCTGAGCAGATCTCGGCCGAGCCGGATCAAGCCACGCCAGCGCCACAATGGATCCTCTACATAGGCAAGAGCCGCGTCATCAAGGCCACATTGCCCCGTCGTCGGCTCATTCATGCAGGTCTTCCTTTCCTCTATTGCGTTACTTGGATCTGTGGCTAGGCCAGTCTGACGCGGGGGTCCAGAGCGGCATAGATGAAGTCTATAGTGATGTTCATCGCCACCACAATCAAAGCTACCAGGAACACGTCTGCCTGGATCAAGGTCAAGTCACGCTGCTCGATGGCCTGCATCGCCAAGAGGCCAAAACCCGGCCAGGCGAACACCGTCTCCACCACGATAGTGTAGCCGGCCAGCATGCGGGTCAGCTCCCAGGCAGCGAGGGTCACTATGGGGATACTGGCGTTCTTCAAGGCGTGGGAGATGATCACCTTCTGTTCCGTGAGGCCCTTTGCTCTCGCTGTCACCATGTAGGTCTTGTGCATCTCATCCATCATGCTCGTGCGTACGATCTGCGTAATGCGGCCCCAAGGTCTGGCCGCCAACGTCACAGCCGGAAGGACGAGGTGCCGGGGGGTCCCGTAGCCTGACGTAAAGAAGAGGTGGATGGAGACGGCGAAGAGGAGCATCAGCATCAAGCCCAGCCAGAAGTCGGGTATACACACTCCAATCAGCGAGATGCTGGTGGTCAACTTGTCGAGCCAAGAGCCGGGCCTGAGGGCGGCGAGGATCCCCAGGGGGATGGAGGCAAGGAGGGCGAGGATGATGGCGGTGAAACAGAGCAATAGGGTAGCGGGCATCCGTTCGAGAACCAGTTCCATGGCGGGTCTCCGCTGCCAAAGGGAGTCGCCGAAATCGCCGCGTACCGCGTTCTTGGCCCAGTTCCAGAACTGCACGTGGAGGGGATCCCGGAAGCCCATACGCTGAGCGAAGGCCTCCACTTGCTCGTCCGAGGCCTCTAAGGGCATCATCATCCTGGCGGGATCACCGATGGCCCGCGTGATCACGAACACCACCACTGACACGCCGACGATCACCAATATAGACTGGAGAAGTCGTCTGATCAAGTATGCTGTTATCCTGACTACCCCCTTCCAGTAAGTGGAGGGCGGGGCCCCGAGGGCCCCGCCCAGACATCGTTGTGATCTACTCCACGAGGGTCATGTCCTTGACCAGGATGCGCCCGTCGATGCGCGGCGACCACTGCAGATTCTCGCCCAGACCGTAGATGTTGTCCAGGTTGAGCAAGAAGATGCACGCGGCCTCATCGTAGAGAGTCTGCACCACTTCTTGATACATGGCCTCTCGGGCCGCCACGTCGGTCTCCGTCCTTGCATCCTCGACTAACTGGTCAACCTGCGGATTGCCGTATGCCGCTTGGCTGCCACCGGTGGTGAACATGCCGCTGAGTGTGCGGTCGGCATCCATCATCACGTTGTCGTGGGCGGAGTACTGGAGCTGAGGGGCTGCCTCTGCCCCTGCGAAGAGCAGATCGAGCCAGTCCGACCACTCGGCGATATTGACATCGATGTCAAGGCCAACGGCCTCGAGCTGCGCCGCTACAGCTTCCACCAACTCCTTGTCCTTCAACCATCTGCCGGACTCGCCCACCAACTCCAGGGTTGCCCCTGCGGCTCCGGCTTCCTCAAGGAGATCCATAGCCATCTCAGGGTCATACGGATACGCCGTCACACTGGGGTTGTACCCGAAGTGCCCCGGAGTCAGTATCTGGCCCTCCGCCACCGCCGCGTAGCCACCGTATAATGCTTCGGCTAGCGCCTCCTTGTCGATGGCGTAGTTGAGAGCCTGGCGAACCCTCACGTCGGTCAGGGGATCAACGTTGGTGTTGATTCTGATCCAGGGGAACTCCAGCCCATGTGCGGAGACCGAGTTGGACACCTGAGCCAAATACTCCGGTATCAGGGCTGTCACCAACTGCACCTCGCCAGCCTGAAGGGCTGCCAAGCGGGTAGCATCCTCCTCAATGGGCCTGTAGGTGACTCTGCCGATGCTGGGAGCTGCGCCCCAGTAGTCATCGTTCGCTTCTAGGGTGATGTGATCGCCGGGCGCCCACTCCACGAAACTGTAGGGGCCCGTGCCCACAGGAGCGACGAGGAACTCGTCCGGATTCTCCTCCGTGTAGAGCGGCGGCACGATCTTCATCCAGGTCATCCTGGCCGGGAGGAGAGGATCTGGACCCACAGTGAGGATGTCCACTGTGTACTCGTCCACGGTCTCGGCGCCCGTGAGGGTCTCCACAAAGCTGATCTGCTCCGAGTTGTATTCGGGATCTATGATCCGTTCGACGCTGAAAACCACCGCCTCAGCGTTGAAAGGCTCGCCGTTGTGGAACTGGACACCCTCACGTAGCGTGAAGCGCCAGGTCGTATCATCGACTTGCTCGTAGTCCGTGGCCAGTCCAGGCACGATCTCCATGGTCCCTGAGTCACGGTGGAGCAGCATCTCGTAGA
>JAUWYD010000227.1 GCA_030616025.1 Chloroflexota bacterium | reverse complement strand
ACTTTGCCGGCCCTACCCAGGTCGTTGATGGTGGCCGTCTCCAGCTTGCGTCCCACCTCTTCGCTGATGACCGTGGCCCCTGTCAGGACAGCGATGTCTTGCAGCATGGCCTTCCGCCGGTCGCCGAAGCCTGGCGCCTTGATCGCCAAAGCATTGAACACGCCCCGCAGCCTGTTGAGCACCAAAGTGGCCAACGCCTCACCTTCCACATCCTCGGCCATGACCACTATCTCTCGCTTACCGACCTGCGCCAACTTCTCAAGCACAGGCACGATATCGGTGGCGGAGGAGATCTTCTTGTCCGTGATCAGGAGATAGGGATCCTCCAACGAGGCCTCCTGACGCTCCGGGTCAGTGATGAAGTAAGGGGAAATGTAGCCTCGATCCAGCTGCATGCCTTCCACATACTCTTTCTCGAAGCCGATCCCTTTGCCTTCCTCTACTGTGATGACCCCGTCCTTACCGACTCTGTCCATCACCTCGGCGATCAACTCGCCAATCTCCGTGTCAGCCGCGGAGATAGCCGCCACATGGGCGATCTCTTGCCTGCCCGTAACATCGATGCTCATGTCTCTCAGGGCCTGCACCACCACCTTCGTAGCTTGCTCTATGCCACTCTTGAGGATCATGGGGTTAGCACCAGCAGCGACGTTCTTCAACCCTTCGGTGACGATCATCTGCGCTAGTACGGTCGCTGTGGTGGTACCGTCACCAGCGACATCGTTGGTTCTGGTTGCCGCTTCCTTCAGAAGCTGAGCCCCCATATTCTCAAACGGCTCCTCCAGTTCTATGTCCTTGGCCACCGTCACCCCGTCATGGGTAATGGTTGGAGCACCAAACTTCTTGTCCAACGCAACGTTCCGGCCCTTGGGCCCCAGGGTCGTCTTGACCGCGCCGGCCAGGGTGTCAATACCTTTCTTCAAATCACGACGTGCTTCCTCGGAAAAGACCAGTTGCTTTGCCATAATGCTCAACCTCCTATGTTATCAAATCTCTCCAACATGGATGGAGAAGAACGGAAAATTCGATACCAGCTGAATCCGGTCCTACTTCTTCTTCTTTTTCTTCCGCCCTCCTACAATCGCTAGGATGTCTTTCTCGCCCAAAATGAGATATTTCGTGTCATCCATCTTTATTTCACTGCCGGCGTACTTGGCAAAGATGACCCGATCCCCCTCCTTGACTTCCATCGGAGCCCGCTCCCCGTTGTCCAGCATACGCCCAGGCCCGACTGCCACGACGAGGGCCTCCTGAGGTTTCTCCTTGGCTGTCTCGGGCACGTAGATGCCAGACGATGTCATGTCTTCCTGCTCGACAGGCTCCACGATAACTCGATCAGCCAGTGGTTTGAGTTTTGACGCCATTTTTCAGTCCTCCTTCACAAATGTTTTTCGGCTACGCCCTCTGCTACGGCACACAAATTAGCACTCTCAGGCACAGAGTGCTAATTCAGCTATAATAATACTCTATTCTTCCCAAAAGTGCAAATCTGTACGGAGAAGGCCTGAGTACAGATTCCGTCCTCTTGCTCGCTGGACCGCCGTTTTCCGCGCAATATCTCTGTCTCTCGACCAGAGACTGACGATCGCACAACCTCTCATCGCGGTTCAAATAACCCAGAATCAACTCTCCCATCCAGACCCGACGTTCCTCACTCCTCGCAATAGTCCAGTCCGTCCCAGGCTGGCTGGGCCCAGATGTCTAGCTCCAAAGCCATCTCGAAATAGGGTATGGCGCTCTCACAATCCTCAGAGAGGTTTATGTATGACCACCCCAGCGCATAGTAGTACTCCGGAGCTTGGGACCCGTACTCGATAGCCCGTCGGAAACTGGGAATGGCATCTTCCCACCGCATCAGACGGAAATATGATATGCCCAGGTGTCCGTAGGCCGCGGCATACTCGGCATCTTCCTCAATGGCCTTGCGAAACCTATCCGCTGCCCGTTCAAACTCACCTTGATCCAAGTACACCTGTCCCAGGGTGTCGTAGACCTCGGGATTGTGGGGATCCACGTTCTGAGCTAGGTCCAGCTGGGCGATAGCCAACTCGTAGCGGCTCAATACACGATAGGCTCGGGCCAAGCGAATATACAAGTAGCTGAGGTTGGGATGGAGAAGTGTCGCCTCTGCGTATTCAGCCACCGCCTCGCTATAGTTACCCATCTTTTCGTACACATAGCCAAGATTGAGATGAGTGACCCAGCTTGAGCCATCGAGGCGTACCGCGACTTGAGCGCTCTCCAGAGCCTCGTTCCAGCGATCTTTGTCGGCGTAGGCCTCCGCCAGGTAAGCATGGCCCTCAGCATAGTCTGGGTCCAGTTCAATGGACCTAAGGGCCGCGGACAAGGCGTCATCGTACTGGCCATTCCAATCAAGAGTCATGGCATACAGAGCCTGGACTTCTGCGTTCTCAGGATCCAGCTCGACCGCCCGACTCGTCTTCTCCACAGCCTCGGCGTAGCGTCTTCGCAGAGTCAACAGCCTTCCCCAACGGGCGTGAGCTATGGCGTTCTCGGGGTCCAGCTCGGTAGCCCGCTGGTATTCAGCCATAGCCTCGTCTATCTTGCCTGCACCGAGAAGGGCATCTCCCTCCTCAACATGCCCTTCCGCGGTTTCTACGGGCGCAGGAGTCGGTTCCTGACCCACCAGTTCTGGTCTTTCCACTATGGCATATAGTCCCAGGGCGGCCAGAATGATGAGTAGCAACAGTATCCACGCCAGGTACCGGCCTCTCTTCTTCTCTTGCTGAATGTACATCTAAATGCCTAGCTCGTCTCCACAATGTCCATCTCAGGCACGACTTGTATCCAGATATTGCCAGGCCTGAAGGGGATAGGGCTATTGGCTTCGTCCACGAAGCGGATCATCTCCACATCGGCTTCCCGCACCCAACTTCCCTCTATGACCAGCCCATCCCGGAAGACCACCGCTGGACCCCGACCCATGACGTCTATTCTCACCGAGAAGGAACCATATCCCTCATCAATGTCGGTTTCCGTGTGCGTCGCCTGAATCGCTACCACGTTGACCGCTGTCAAAGGCTCGCCGGTGGTTTCCTCAACGTGAGGCTGATCTCCCGCGTGCCGGACATAGAGTCCACGCTGGGGATCGAAGTCCCACCGCGCCCAGTTCTGCGGCGCATACATGACCCTTATCTGGCTCGCGCTCATCTCCGATTTGACGCTCTCAGTGAAGTCGAAGCCCGACCTTTCGGCTGGCCGCTGCCACCCGTTCTCTGCCACCCCCTCCCACACCGCCTGAGTATCACAATACTTGTTGAAGGGGCTCACCTTACCCGGGACGGTGAAGAATCCTGAAGCTCCAAAGTAACCATCCATGTCCGGAAATCCGGCCGCCCGGATCATGGGCAGAACCTGGTTGGCTGCTCCGTAATGAACGAGAACGC
>JAUWYD010000323.1 GCA_030616025.1 Chloroflexota bacterium | reverse complement strand
CACGGCCAGATGCTGCGGATTGCGATTCGCATCCGCCAGCGCCTGGGTGAGACGGTCACGGAAGAGAGCCCGGTTAGGCAGGCCGGTCAGATGGTCGTGATCGGCTAGCAGCCTCAAGTCGTGCTCAGCCAGCTTCCGCTCCGTGATGTCCCGGATGGTGCTCGTGAGGAAAACACCCTTTCTGGCCTTCCAGCCCGCAAACGAGAGCTCGAGAGGGAACGTGCTGCCGTCTTTCCGACGCCCAATCATCTCAACCGGTTCTGCGAGTGTGCTGGAACCTCCTCCTGACTCCACTTCGTTTACCGCGTTCTTGTAGGCCTCCCGCAGGTCGCCAGGCGCGATCAGGGTAAGTCGCTTGCCACTCATCTCGTCGGCGGAATACCCGAAAATCGCTTCCGCACCTGGATTCCAGGAGACTATGTACTCATCGCTGTCAAAGGTGACGATAGCATCCCCTGTGGTGTCGGCGACCGAGCGGAACCGCTCCTCACTGACCTCCAGGGCTTCCCAAGCTCGAGTGCTTTCCAGGGAGACCGCGGCGAGTTCGCCGAATGCCGACGCCATGCGGGCGTCTTCTTCGCTAAACCCTCCCGGCTTGTTAGCAAAACCCAGCACTCCCAGTGTATTCTGACCAATCGCCAGCGGGGCAAACAGAATGTTGTCAACTGTCAAGCGCCTCCCGGGCCTGAGTTGCCCCAGCCCGCCTGCCGCCGATTCGTTGAGATACATCGCTCTGCCCGTCAGATATACCTCTGCTCGCACCTCTCGCATCGGCCTGGACCTTTCCAAGCCAGTCGTCCAGGAGAATTCAGGCGGATCCGAGAAGAGGACATTGTCCTTGCTCGCATCTTCGTTGATCAGACCAACGTACCCGGCACCGGCTCCAATCAAGTTGCTGCAAGCATCAAATATCGCTCGTGCCGCGCGCTCGAAGTCCCGATAAGCCAACACTGCGCGAGAGGCTTCCAGCAGCGCCGAAGCCTCCTCGCCCTCACGATGAGACTCTGAAACACCGGACACCGGCGAATCGTACTGCCGGAGGTCCTTTGCGGTGGCGACGAAGCCCCTAGGCCTCCCCTGACCATCTCGGATCAAGGCCATGTCTAGTGCGCCGGAAAAACGGCTCCCATCTCTGCTCAGCAAGGAGAGTTCTATGTCTCTTACTACCCCTTCTTTGAAGGTCTTCTGAAGATTCTTGATCAGCTCCTCGTGGTCTTCAGCTACGACGAGTTCGAAAGTGCTCCCTCCTATCAACTCGTCGGCATCTTCAAATCCATACAGTTCTAATGCTCCCTGAGAAACATGAGTGATGCGTCCCCTGAGATCAGTCGCCATGACTGCACCCAAGGAGATTCTCAGCAGCGTTTCGAACATCCGATGGGGGGCCAAAGCCTCCGGCTGCGTCTGCCCCGTCTCTTTGAGCTCCCGAATGACAACCTGTATGGCCGGCTTCTCTTGGTACATGAAGGGGAAGATCGAATGAGCGTCCACATTGACGGTAGATCCATCGAGGCGCACAAGCTTATCCTCTATCAGGGCAAGCTCCGTGTCGTGTTTGAGTATCTTCTCCAGCCGCGTCTCGACGATCTCCCGATGGTCGGGGTGTACGAAATCCAGTACCGGCCTGCCGATGATCTCACCGGGGTCTGACGCCCCTAGAAGCATAGCCCCTGCCCTGTTGGCAAAGACCATGGTCCCGCGGTGGTGAACCAATATGGCGTCTGATGAGGATTCGACAAGTCGCCGGTATTGCTCCTCACTCGTTCGCAACGCCTCCTCAGCCAGCTGGCGCTCGGTGATGTCTATCCCGACTCCAACGACGTGCTCCACTGCCCCCTCACCGTCGAGGAGAGGAGCGGTACTCCAGTAGATGATCTTGGGACTCCCATCCCGGGTTTCCAAGCGGCTCTCATACGCCGGCGCGACACCTCTACGTCGCACGCTTTCCAGCACATCCTTGACGATATCCGCCCCTTCCGAGATGGGCATCACGTCCCATACGTGCTTGCCCCACACATCCAAGAAGGACAGACCGGTTGTTTCCTCGCACACCCTGTTGAACCAGTATATCCGGCCCTCGAGGTCGAGGATCATCACCAGTGCGCCCACGCTATCGAATAACGCAGACCTGGACATGGGGGCACGCTCTTTCCCTGGCGCGTCTTCGGCACGCTCAGGCCCTGTTCGTGATGCGTCGGATTGGGCAGACTGTTCGCCAGCGGCGAGCTGTTCCTCCCCAAGTTGCTGTCTTGGCTGGCCTTTCCCGTCCATCCTCCGTTGCTCTGCGCTGCACGCCGATTTCGGTAGCCAGGATGCACAACTCTCTCGTGCCACTACGCTGCGGTCATCGCGTGCGCAGCCTTCTCCCTCGTTCTGCCCGCTTGGCGCAGGGCTGCCCTGTCAGATCACCTTGGCTA
>JAUWYD010000159.1 GCA_030616025.1 Chloroflexota bacterium | reverse complement strand
GGAGTAGGCGTCGACGCGGCCATAGAAGCCGGTCCCAGCAACGTGTCTCTGAGTAGAAGGGCGGCAAGGACGCCCGCCACGAACGCCAGAAGCGGGACCAGTAACCAACTTTTCCTGACCGTGCGGCTTTCCATTTGCTCCAATCAAGCAAGCCTCTGATCCTTCCTCCCCCCACCACGCCATCTCCTGCGTCAACCCGAAGCCGCCCAGGAGAGCAGAGGTTTGCTGAGCGCGTATTCTAGCATATCATATCTCCACCAACAAGGCCACGCGATTTGGCCTTTCCCCAGATTCTCTTGTATAATAGGTCTTTGGTGCATTGCAGACAAACACGATTCGCACTTTATGGGAGGACAAGGTGGCCAATCTAACTGAGATTCGCTGGCACGGCCGTGGCGGTCAGGGCGTGGTCACAGCTGGTAAAATGCTGGCTCAGGTCGCCCTGAATAGCGGCCAATTCTTCCAGGCCTTCCCCGACTATGGCCCGGAACGGGCTGGTGCCCCTATCAGGGCCTTCACACGCTTGAGCCCAGAACCCATCCACAAGCACTGCCAGATACAGGAGCCCGATATCGTTCTGGTGTTGGATCCAACCCTGTTGGAGGCGGTGAAGGTGACCGACGGCCTGAAGGAGGACGGTATCTTGCTGGTCAACACCGGCGAGTCGCCAGCAAAGGTTCGTGACACGGTAGACTTCCACACAGGCAAGGTGTTCACTGTGGACGCGACAAAGATAGCCCTCGAGACCCTGGGCCGAGAGATCACCAATACGCCAATGCTCGGGGCACTGGTGAAGGCCACGGGCATCTTGACCATTGAGGACTTGACAGCTCAAACCCGGAAGCAGTTTGGGGACAAGTTCGGCACCGAGGTGGTGAACAGGAACGTGGAAGCTATCGAGCGAGCCGCACAAGAGGTACAGGAGGGCTAGATGGTAAAGCTGAACGCTGGGTGGCGAGAGATACCCATCGGCGGCAAGATTGTGGACGCGGGCAACGCTCGGGAATACGAGACCGGCAGCTGGCGGGCCACGACACCTGTGGTTGACCAAGAGGAATGCATCAACTGCCTGTTGTGCTGGATCCTTTGCCCCGATTCCAGCATTGATGTGAAGGACGAGGAGATGGTTGGATTCCACTTGAGGTTCTGCAAGGGCTGCGGCATTTGCGCTGAGATATGCCCTGTGGACGCCATAGAAATGGTGCCAGAAACAGAGCCTGAAGAGTAACAAGGGATGATCCCTGTAGTTGCCTTGGACAGGAGGCGTTGACAGAATGAGTAGATTCGAAGCTATGGATGGGAACACCGCTACGGCGGAGGCGATGCGCCAGGTAAACCCCGATGTGGTGGCCGCCTATCCCATCACACCACAGACCAGTACCGTGCAAACCTTCTCCCAGTTTGTGGCTGATGGCGAGGTGGACACAGAGTTTATCAGGGTTGAGAGCGAGCATAGCGCCATGAGTGCCTGTATCGGGGCCTCGGCGGCCGGGGGGCGGGTGATGACCGCCACCTCAGCGAATGGCCTAGCACTGATGTGGGAGATGGTATACATAGCAGCCTCCAACAGAGCGCCCATCGTGATGACAGTGGTCAACCGAGCACTTTCTGGGCCTATCAACATTCATTGCGACCACAGTGATTCGATGGGCACTCGCGATGCCGGTTGGATACAACTGTTCGGCGAGAACCCTCAGGAGGGTTACGATAACGCCATACAGGCGGTGCGCATCGCTGAGCATGAGGATGTGCTGTTGCCAGTGATGAGCATGTACGATGGCTTCATTACCAGCCATGGCCTGGAGCGCGTCCAGATCGAGGATGACGAGGCAGTCAGAGACTTCATCGGGCCCTTCACTGCACACGACGCCCTGCTGGATGTGGACAACCCCGTCACCTACGGTCCGTTGGACTTCTATGACTTCTACATGGAGCACAAACGACAACAGGTGGAGGCCATGAAGTACGCCAAGCGGGTCATCCCAGAGGTCGCGGCAGACTTCGAGAAGCACTTCGGCCGTCGCTACGGCTTCTTTGATGAGTATCGACTCGACGACGCCGAATTGGCGCTCGTGGTATTGTCTTCCACGGCGGGTACCGCCCGAAGTGTCGTGGATAGCTTGCGAGCCCAGGGGTTGAAGGTGGGGTTGCTCAAGCCTCGCGTCTTCCGACCCTTCCCTGCCGAGGAGCTGGCCGATGCACTGCGAGACAAGATCGTGGTCGGGGTGATGGACCGCTCCGATTCCTTCGGGGCTCTGGGTGGCCCCCTGTTCGTGGAGCTGTCCGCCGCCCTCAAGACATACGATGTGTCAGCCAAGATGGTGGACTATGTCTTCGGCCTGGGGGGGCGAGACACCACGCCTTCTCAGATAGAAAGCGTGTTCCGGGACCTGGCAGAGATGGCCGAGACCGGAGAGATCAAGCAACTAGTGACCTATCTTGGCGTACGTGAATGAGATCCGTGGGGGGCTGGAGCACACACGTTGAACCACTCGATGATGCTCCGCTTCTGAGAAGGAGATAGAAATGGCAACAGCGCTGAAACTCAAGGAACTATATAAGAAGGAAGATCGTTTGACCTCTGGGCACCGGTTGTGTGCCGGGTGTGCCGCCCCAATTATCGTGCGCCAGATCCTCACCGCCATTGATGAGCCGGTGGTGCTCTCCAATGCCACGGGCTGTCTGGAGGTCTCGACTACTATCTATCCCTACACAGCCTGGCAGGTGCCCTGGATACACACCGCCTTCGAGACGGCGGCATCCACCATCAGCGGCGTGGAAGCGATGTACCGCTCGCTGGTGAAACAGGGCAAGATGGAGGAGCAAGACATCAGGTTCGTGGCCTTCGGAGGCGACGGTGGCACCTACGACATCGGCCTCCAGGCACTGTCTGGCATGCTGGAGCGGGGCCATACGGCCCTTTACGTCTGCTACAACAACGAAGCCTATATGAATACCGGGATCCAGCGCTCTGGAGCCACCCCCCTCGGGGCGTGGACCACGACCTCGCCCGTGGGAAAGGTAATCCCTGGCAAGCCGCGTCCGCGCAAGGACCTGACGGCCATCGCTGCGGCCCACGATATACCGTATACCGCTCAGGCCTCCCCACACAACTGGCGAGACCTGATGCGCAAGGTGCGAAAAGCGGTTGCCGCTGACGGACCTTCCTTCTTGAACGTCCTCTCCTCCTGCAACCGGGGCTGGCGTCACCCAACCGACATCACGATAGAGATCTCTCGCCTGGCGGCGGAGACCTGTTATTGGCCGCTGTACGAAGTGGAGGATGGTGAGTGGAAGCTGACCCATCGTCCCAAGGAGAAACTGCCCCTCGAGGAGTTCCTTCGACCGCAGGGCCGCTTCCGGCATCTATTCCGCGAGGAGAACAAGCATGTCCTGGAGCAGTTGCAAGCCCAGGTGGACCGGAAATGGAGGCAACTACTCAAGCGGTGCGGCGAGGAAGAATAGGCTCTCTGTCTTGAAGCACAAGGGCAGCATCACCACGAGGTGGCGCTCCCCTTTCGCTTACCCTATCAGATCCGCAGCGACTTCAACAACAAGCGCACCCTCTCCGCCCGCAGACCCTGAATCTGCAAGAAGAAGTCATATCTGCCCGGCGGCAACTCAGCTCGGATCAGCAGGTTATGCTGGTCGCGCACAATCTCCCCTTCATCCCACGTAGTAGGAGGATACGCCCCACCCACGGGCCGAACATCCCGCGAGGCCACCACAATGCCGCCCTCGTCCAGCAACCGCAGGCTGAGGCTGAAGTGTGTGTCTATCTTGCCCACAGCCTGCCAGTACAAGGTCAGGTGCAAGATATCCCCAGGCTGCAAAGGCTCATCCGGCTGGTGCTGGTACCCCAGCTTGAACACATCGTAGCCCAGAAGACGAAGGGGACCGTAGTCCACCTCCCGCCTTTGCTGGATCCCCAACGCTTCGACCAGAGGCGGCGCCTCAGCCTTCAGAACCACAACAGACTCCAGCAGGATGCGGTCTCCAACCACCTCGCCGTCTTCCGAGACGGCCAGCCTTTGGCCTGTCTCTAGGTTGTACATCCCTATCTCCAATTGATACTCTCCTGGGGGCGTGGCGGGCATCACCAGAACTCCGTAGTTGTCGGCTATGACCTCACCTTCCTCCCACATTGTGGTCGGTCGCTCCCCGGCTATCGGTTCAGCGTCCCTCTGCCCTACGATGTGCGCCCTGCCATCCAAGAGATGGGTGAAGACCTTGTATCGCTCCCCTATCTCACCCAAGCCCTGCCAGAA
The DNA here is from genome assembly GCA_030616025.1 of Chloroflexota bacterium. Classification (GTDB taxonomy): domain Bacteria; phylum Chloroflexota; class Anaerolineae; order UBA7937; family B3-Chlor; genus B3-Chlor. The sequence goes on along the minus strand of JAUWYD010000159.1, from coordinate 17 downwards.
CAGGGTCAACTGCAAGA
>JAUWYD010000100.1 GCA_030616025.1 Chloroflexota bacterium | reverse complement strand
CTGACCCTGAGACACCATTGCAGGCCGCGGCGGCCGAACTCAGTGTCCAGAGGCCCATCCAGGCAGAGTGTCAGCGGTTATGGGACGAGTTGGAGGAGGAGGAACAGGAGAGGCTGCTGGCCCTTGTCGGAGGTGGTGAGCCAGCGCTCGATACCGACAAGCGTGGCGCCTTGGAGACCAAGGGCTTGGTGGCGGCCGGGGACCGCGGAAGTGCGGTGGTCTTTGGTCCGATCTTCGAGGCGTTCCTGCGAGGAGAGCTGACGCGTCGTTACCGCGCCCAACCCAAGGGTGTGCGCTGTGACTCGAAAACAGGCCAAATATGGTCGGATGATCGAGAGATGACCCTCAAGTTGAGTGATCCGCAACGCAAGTTCGTGCGGTTCTCACACCAAAGAGAAGGCGCGGTCTGCAAATACAACCAGATCGCCGAAGAGGTCTGGGGTGTGGGTGAAGGTGTCAGTCCTGGCGCAATCTACGAACTGGTGAAACGCTCGCGGCAGAAAGTAGAGCCGGATTGGAGGGATCCCTGTTACGTGGTGACTGTGCCGGGGGAAGGCTACCGGTTGGAGGTGCTTCAGTAATCACTGCCGCACTGTGGCATTGTATCAATGGAGAGGTGCAGTGCCTCTCCTTTCTCTTTTCCTGTCAAGGGAAAGGTAACCGTGGGGGCACTTCGGGCAAAGTGCCCTTGGTCACGTGACCAAGAAGAAGATTAGCCACCCGGCCAATGGCGGAATCCTCCAAGTGGCCGATGCCTCCAGGAGAGGGCTGTTGTATACTGGAATCAGAAGACATTTGCCAGCCGATCGGCAAGAGCCAGGAACGGCTGGCGCTCCGCGGATGTCTGGAACGCCAGCAGGGGCTGATGGTGCTGGACGAGGCTGCAAATCCAACGGTCAGCGTTGGAGGGTTGTTTGTTGCGGCTGAGAGGCGGATTGAGACAGAGGCAGGGCAAACGTGGTATAATGGATGACCACGTAAGTCCGGTGGCACTCAGATCGAGTCCAAGAGTTGTTGCGGAGATGAGGGCGGACGTGATTGGTGCGAATGACGTCTCAAGCGGTGGCTTGACAAGTGGAGACCTGGGTGGCATAATTTATATGCTAATGCAAACTACTTGCACCTACTGGTCGAGATAGATGATTTTCAGGAACCTTTGGCGAAGAAAAACACGCACGGCATTGACCTTGGTGGGCGTCAGCCTGGGGGTTGCGTCAATCGTGGCATTTGTGGCCATCGGCAACGGGTTGGTCAGCGGCTACACAGAGCTGTTTTCAGGAAGTGAAGCGGATCTGGTGCTCTCCCAGGCAGATGCCATGGACCCCAGCACCAGCGTTGTTGACGAGAGTGTGGGCGACGAGGTGACCAATCTGCCGGGGGTGAAGCGCGTCTCAGGCATGCTCTTCGGGGCGGTCACTAGTGAGGGCATCCCCTACTTCTACGTGTTTGGCTACGATCCGGATCGGTTCGCGATCGAGCGTTTCAAGATAATCGAGGGTGATGGTCTGACTTCCAGATCGAGGCACGAGATCATCATCGGCAAGATAGCCTCCGACAGCTTCAACAGAGGAGTCGGCGATAGCATAAGGATATACGACAGTGCCTATCGTATCGTGGGCATCTATGAAACGGGAGCGAACTTCGAGGATGCGGGAGGGGTCGTCACATTGGGCGATGCCCAGGCGATGCTGAAGAAACCTCACCAAGTGAATGTGCTTCATGTTCAGTTGAAGCAGGTCGAGGATGCGGATGAGGTAACAGAGAGGATCGAGCGTCGCTTTCCCGATCTCTCCGTGGCTAGGTCGGGCGAATTTGCCAATCAGGAGTTGCTGACGCAGGCAGTCGGCGGCTTCGCCTGGGGCATCTCCTTCATCGCCATCCTCATCGGTGGTGTGGGAATGATGAACGCCGTGCTGATGTCCATCTACGAGCGCACCAGGGAGATAGGGCTCTTGCGGGCTTTGGGCTGGCGTAGGGGCAGGGTGCTGCGTATGATCCTGATGGAGTCCATCGCTCTCAGCCTGATGGGGGGGATACTAGGAGCTGCGCTGGGCGTGGGTATGGTCAAGCTCTTCGGCAGTATGCCAGCCACAGCCGGGCTAATGCAGGGCAAGTTCTCGCTGAGCTTGTTCGTTCAGGCCTTTCTAGTAGCTCTGGGGTTGGGGGCCATAGGAGGGCTTTATCCTGCCTGGCGGGCCTCGCAACTCGACCCTCTACTGGCCATGCAGTATGATGCCGACAGAGGAGGTAGTGGGTCGAGGCGGTGGCCAGGCGGGATGATCGTCAGGAATCTGATGCGGCGCAGGGCGCGCAGCGTGCTTACCATAGTGGGCATAGGCGTTGCCATAGCAGCAATAGTGGCGCTGGGCGGGCTAGCCGAGGGAATGGGCGAACAGATCACCGGGTTGGGAGGCGGGGGACAGGCGGATCTGCTGGCTGTGGAGGCCAATATCTCTGACATGCAGTACAGCTCCATCGATGAAAGGGTTGCCAAGAGGATTGCGACCATCCCAGAGGTGAAAAGCGTGTCCGGCTTGATATTCAGCGCTGTCGCTAGTGAAGACACTCCCATGCTAATCATCTCCGGCTACAATCCGCACGAGGATGCCATCAATCATTTCAAGATAGTGGAAGGGGAGGGGTTGAGCGCCAACCGGCAAACCATCATGGGTCGCCTGTTGGCCGACAGCCTGAACAAGGATGTGGGCGAGACCATCAACATAGCGGGGAGTCGCTACCGGATCGTCGGCATCTTCGAAACGGGAGTGCCCTTCGAAGATATTGGGATCGTCATCTCCTTGCGGGAGGCTCAGGCTCTGGCAGGGCGGCCTCGTCAGGTCAGCTTTTTGGCAATGAGGCTGCGGGATCCCCGACAAGTGGACACTGTCCTGGCGGAGCTGGAGGAGCGTTTTCCCGAGATCTCGGTCTCCAAGACTGCGGAGTTCGCCGAGAGTTTGCCGGATTTGCGTACAATGGACGCCATGATAGCGGGGATATCTTTCCTGGCCTTGCTGGTGGGCGGGATCGGGATGATGAATACCGTGTTCATGTCCGTCTTCGAGCGAACGAGGGAGATAGGCGTACTGAGGGCCCTTGGGTGGCGGCGGACGAGGGTGTTGGGGATGATCGTCAGGGAGGCGATCCTCCTCGGGGGCCTCGGTGGCCTGGCGGGTATCGTGCTGGGGATAGGGTTGGGTAGGCTGCTGACAATGATACCTATGTTCGGTGCCATTCTGGAGCCTCGCTATTCCCCGGAACTGATGTTGAGAGCTTTGGTGCTGGCTCTGGTCTTGGGCGCAATCGCGAGCCTCTATCCCGCCTGGTGGGCTTCGCGTTTGGATCCCTTGGAGGCACTGAGATACGAATAGCTGGAAGCCTGACGATGAGGGTGTACTGATGAGGAGTCATTCATGGTGAAGAAGGTCGTCATTGGAGTAGTCTTGGCAGTTGCCGCCCTGGCCGCTGCCGCCTGGATCTACACCGCCTACTTGGCTCCTCAACCGGACGCGGATACTGTCGACGAGCCGGAAGAGGAAGTAACGAGAGTTGTCTCTGCGACCGGTGTGGTACTACCTTTCGGCTTCGCCAGTCTAAGCTTCAAGATGGGTGGAGTGGTCGAAGAGGTACTGGTTGAGGAGGGAGATCAAGTTCAAGAAGGACAGTTGTTGGTGCAATTGGACAATAGCGACTTGGAAGAGGCGGTGGCCCAGGCCGAGGCAGCCCTGGGCACAGCTCAGGCTGCTCTGACCCAAGTCGAGGCGGCGCCGAGAACCGAAGAACTGGCCGTAGGTCAGGCTAGTTTGGCCGCGGCACAAGCAGAGTTGGGCAAGCTGAGGTCAGGAGCCAGCCGGGAAGAGATCACCGCTGCGAGGGGCGCGCTTGAGACGGCTTCGCTTGCGGTACAGCAGGCTCAGGCGGCGTACGACGAGGTATCCTGGCTGGAGGAAATCGCGGAGATGCCTCAGGCGCTGGCTTTGCAGCAGGCTACGGTGGAGTACGAAATAGCCAGAGCCATCTACGAGGCACTCGTGCGGGGGCCATCGGCTGAGGATGTGGCCGTGGCGCAGGCGGGTGTGGACAGGGCGCGTGCGTCCCTGGCATTGCTGAGGGCCGGCGCCAGGCCGGAAGAAGTGGCCGTGGCGGACGCACAAGTAGCCCAAGCGGAACTGGCTCTGTCACAGGCTCTGTCTGCCGTTGAGGACGCGGGCTTGAGCGCACCATTCGCAGGAACTATCGGTGCCCTTCGTGTGAGAGAAGGAGAGATGGTGAGTCCGGGCGCCCCGGCTGTTGTACTCGGTGATGTGAGCGAGTTCAAGATAGAGACCACGGACCTGAATGAGATAGACATATACCTGATCCAGGAGGGACAGGGAGTGGAATTGACCTTCGACGCCCTGCCCGAACGAAGCATACAGAGTGTGGTGACCCGGATGGCGCCTATGGCCAGTCTGGAGCAGGGGGGTACCAACTACAGGGTCACCCTTGAGCTGGAGGAACAGGACCCCGGCTTGCGCTGGGGGATGACTGCCTTCGTAGACATCTTTGTGGGAGGTGAATAGGATGAAGCGCAAGATTCTGTTACTGTGCGTGCTCGCGCTCTTGTTGACCGGTTGTGTGGACATACTACCTTCGGGGATTGGTGAGGAGGCTTCGCCGACTGCTACTCCAGTTCCGCCTACCGCGACGCCCACCGCTATCCCAACCCATACGCCGACACCCACGGCGATACCGCCGACCAACACGCCAACCCCTACGCCCGTACCGCCGACGAGTACGCCAAGGGCCACTGCGACCCCGAGGCCTATGCCACCGACTCCTACGCCGACACCCACGCTGCAAGGTCGCTTCGTCTTTCAAGTGGCGAGTGGGGGGGACATATACAGGGTGAAGGCCGACGGCACCAATCTGACGCGCTTGACTAGTGGTTTGGACCCCAGTTGGTCCCCCGACGGGGGCCAGATAGCCTTTTCCCGCTGGACGACTCCTTGGGGCATCTACACCATCAATGCCGACGGCGGTAACGAAATGCTGGTATTCAGTTCCAGTGTGGCCCGGAGCCCCGTCTGGTCACCGGATGGAAGGCAAATAGCCTTCTATTTCGAGACGGAAGGCATGACGGCGCCTTGGAAGGAGTGCATCGCGGGATATGGTTGCTTCGTGCTCATTCCTCCCCTGGTTCAGCAGGAGTGGCATATCGGCGTAGTGGACGTGGGTGATGGCTATTTCCGTCAACCTTATTGCGATCGTTTCTCGTTTTCCCCCACCTGGTCCGTGGATGGAGAGTGGATAGCCTATAATGGTGATCACGGGTTGAGTATGACGACGGTGGAAGGGCCGAACAACCGGGTGCTCACCGAGAACGTGCATGACCACTACCCGGTGTGGTC
>JAUWYD010000167.1 GCA_030616025.1 Chloroflexota bacterium | reverse complement strand
CATCGCTGCTAGGTGAGGAAGAGCACGCGAAACGGGTTCTTGAGATCCTTGATGACATAACCGCTTCAACGCAGAATGTCGAAGACCGCCGAAGCGACGAATTCAAGGCCCTTAGAAAGGGTTTGGGCTATTGCTGGAGCGTTGCGGTGGTCGCGTTGCCCGAGCCGGGCAAGAGAATGATGGAGCGATGGCTCTCCAGTGACGACAAGGACGTGCTTTGGGTCATGAAGGAGAATCGGAGGAAGAAGCGTCTGGCGCGCATGGACGCGGAATGGGTAGAGAAGTGGAAGGCAGAACTGGGAATGTAGTCGGAGGGCGTGTTGCATCTTGCAGGGCAAGAGTAGCCCCGTTCGCTGCCTACGCCATCGTGACGAAGGTTGCACTGGCAAGCCCACGCCTCTTGCTATCCTGGGTGTTGAGTGAGGGGCCAGGGCTCCCTAGTTGCGGACCCACCTAGCGCCTCCGCAAGCTGGATACTTGACAAGGTGGGTACCATCCATTATAATTAGCATACCAAACTATTAGTGGGGCTAGGAGCCATGGCGAGCAAGACTCAGGTAGCTGCCAGTCGAGTCGTAGAGGTTGTTCCGCTGGTCATGCGCACGCTCGCGCTGGAAATCCGGCGCACGGGCCACGTGCCTGCACCGGTACATTGCCGCTTGATGGTCTTGCTGGCAGACGGCCCCCGCAATCTGAGTGAGCTGGCTGAGAAGCAGGCTGTCAGCCTGCCGACGATGTCCAATTCCATTAGTGCGTTGGTCGAGCGTGGATGGGTCACGCGGGTGCGAGCTCCGCACGACCGCCGCATGGTGATGGTCGAATTGACACCCGTTGGTCGGAGGGCGCTGAATCACATCATGGGTTTGGTTGAGACGCGTGTGGGGCGTTTGCTGGCTTCGCTCTCGGCCACGGAGTGCGACCAACTGCTGGCAGGGCTGGAGATACTTCATGGCTGTTTCGCTCGGACGTTCGGGAAGGCGGAGAGCTCAGAATAGGTCGGCTGACGCTTGTGAATGAAGCGACTACGGAAGCGAGCAGAAAGACTGAGATGACCAGATTGTGACTGAAACGAAGCATGGAGTGAAGACGTTGATAACCAGGAAGGACCATAGACAGTCAGGCGAGGAAGATGGAGGCGGACACGGAGCCCTTGGGAGGCCGCTAGTGCGTGCGCTCAGATTCCTATCGGGCTACAAGCGGGAAGCCGGCGGGGCATTCATTTGCCTGTTTCTGAGCACGGCGGGTAGACTAGTCGTTCCGGCGCTGACCCAGGCCGTTATCGACCAGGGAATCACCGCCCGAGCGATTACTGTGGTAGCCTGGGGGGCGGGCGGTATTGTGGTAGCTGCCTTGCTGTCGGCGGTGTTCTCATTCCTGCAAGGGTTCCTCGCGGCGAAAGCATCCCAGGGAGTGGCCTACGATCTGCGCAACGCCCTGTACGCCCACATCCAAAGGCTCTCGTTCGGCTATCATGATCGCGCACAGACGGGCCAACTCCTCACCCGAGCTACAAGCGATGTCGAACTGGTGCGGATGTTCATGGGCACGGGATTGCTGCAGCTATTCAGCGCACTGCTAATGATGATCGGGAGCCTAATCCTGTTGTTCAGGACTAACTGGCAGCTGACGCTCATCACCCTGCCGGTTATGCTGTCGGTGCTGGGTGTGTTTGGCTTCTTTGCCGGCAAAGGACGACCCCTTTTCATACTAGTTCAGCAGAAGCTGGGGCATCTCAACACCATACTGCAGGAGAACTTGGCGGGGGTGCGCGTCGTGAAAGCCTTTGCGCGCGAACCCTGGGAGCGGGGGCGGTTCGGCGAGAGTAACCTGGACTTGCGGAACGCGAATGTTCGCGTTGGCAGGATGTTCGCCTTCGTCATTCCCCTGATCTTCACACTGGCCAATCTAGGCACACTGACCGTGGTCTGGGGAGGTGGCTATCAGCTGATCGCCAACCGGCTGACCATCGGTGAACTCGTCGCCTTCCAGAGCTACCTGATGATGACGATGTTTCCCATGATCATGCTGGGCATGATCATCATGGCTGTCTCCCAGGCCGGCGCAGGCGCCGAGCGGATCTTTGAGATCTTGGACGCTGAGGTGGAAGTGAAGGACAAACCAGGCGCCACGGAGTTGCCCGCCATCCAGGGACGTGTCGTCTTTGAAGATGTCACCTTCCGCTACTTTGGCGAGCAGGAGCCAGTACTGAAGGGGGTGAGTTTTGCAGCCGAGCCAGGGCAGACGGTGGCCTTGTTCGGCGCAACCGGCTCTGGCAAGAGCACCGTCATCAATCTCATACCCCGTTTCTATGACGTCACCGAAGGAAGAGTGACGCTGGACGGTTACGATGTGCGCGATGTGACCATCGACTCGTTGCGCAGACAGATTGGCATCGTGCTTCAGGAGACGGTCCTGTTTGGCGGCACGATCCGGGAGAACATCGCTTACGGGCGACCCGACGCCTCGGAGGAGGAAATCATCGAAGCCGCAAGAGCGGCTGAAGCCGACGATTTCATCACCAGTTTCCCTGATGGCTATGACACAGCCGTGGGCGAGCGCGGTGTGACCCTCTCGGGCGGACAGAAGCAGCGGGTTGCCATCGCGCGAGCGCTGCTGATCGATCCGCGCATCCTTATCTTGGATGACAGCACGAGCAGCGTGGATATCGAGACGGAGTACCGCATTCAACAGGCTTTGGAACGCCTGCGCGGAGGTCGGACCAGCTTCGTCATTGCCCAGCGGATCACCACTGTGCAGAACGCTGATCTGGTTGTGGTTCTGGACAGAGGAGAGGTTGTGGCCCAGGGCACGCACGACGAACTGGTCGAAACGAGCCCCATTTACGCCGAGATCTACCGCTCACAGTTGCAGGACGACCGGGCGCCGCGGCCGCAGGTGGATATGGCCTTGCAGGTCGAACTCGGGAGGGGGGTGGACTGATGTTTCATGGTGGTCCTGGACATTCCCTGAGGCAGGAGGTCGAGCACGCAAGCGACTTCCGCCGAACGCTGATCCGGCTGTTCTCCTATCTGCGGCCCTTTGCAGGACAGCTGCTGGTGGTGAGCCTGCTAGTCCTCATCAACACTTTCCTAACGGTGGCCGCACCGCGCTTCATCGGGCAAGCGGTTGATCTCCTCTGGAGCTTCTTGAACGGTGAAATCGAGGCCGATCCAGCCTGGAGCGGTCTGAGTCGTACCATGCTGCTGTTGCTTGGTGCCTACGCCGGCGGCTGGGCGACCAACCTGGGCAGCTTCTACGTCATGATTACGGTGGGTCAGGACGTTCTGTATGAGCTACGCGAGCAGATCTTTGCCAAGATCCAAGCCCTGTCGCTGAGCTTCTTCGATCAGCACGAGGCGGGCGATTTGATGTCCCGTCTGACCAACGATACCGACGTCATCCACAGAGTGCTGAGCATGGGGCTTACTCGGCTCGTCAGCAGCGCTCTTACCTTGATTGGCATCCTCATCGCCATGCTGGCGCTGAACTGGAGGCTGGCGCTGGTCAGCTTCAGCGTCCTACCGGTTATGGTTCTGAGCACCGTCTTTTTCTCTGGCCGTGCCCGCCGCGCGTTTCGGGTGACTCGCCGCACGATCAGCGGCATTAGTGCGGAACTGGAGGAGAATATTGCCGGGGTCAAGGTGGCTCAGGCGTTCAGCCGGGAGGGGGCGAATGTAGAGGCGTTCCGCCAGGTTAGTGCCGCCAACCGCGACGCCAATGTCACTGCCGAGTCAATCACGGCCGCCTTCGCACCCACGCTGGATGTTCTGGGTACGATCGGTGTAGCCATCGTGGTCGGGTACGGTGGCTATCTGGCGCTGAACGATCTGGCGACGATCGGGGTCATCGTGGCCTTCGTCCAGTACGTACGCCGTTTCTTCGAACCGGTCCGGGCCATCGCCATGATCTGGACCAACCTTCAGTCGGCCATTGCCGGTGCGGAGCGGATCTTTGAACTGCTGGATACGCCGCCAGTCATCATTGAGGCGCCCGACGCAGTGGAGTTGCCGACTATCGAAGGGCGGATTGCTTTCGAGGACGTGTGTTTTGAGTACAAGGTCGGCGAGACTGTGCTGGAGGATGTGGACTTGGTGGCGGAGCCAGGTCAGACTGTGGCGCTGGTTGGGCCCACTGGGACGGGCAAG
>JAUWYD010000109.1 GCA_030616025.1 Chloroflexota bacterium | reverse complement strand
CAGGTGGTATAATCTGAATGGAGAGGTCGCATAGTCCGGCCTAGTGCGCACGATTGGAAATCGTGTAGGCGTCAAAGCCTCGCGGGTTCAAATCCCGCCCTCTCCGCCTTGACATTCTGTGTACCTTACGCTATCATCTTTGCGGTCGTGCTAGATGGGGAGCTAGCGGTGCCCTGTACCCGCAATCCGCTATAGCGGGATCGAAAACCCTCTTGAGGTTCTGAGCCTTGCGAAACTGCTGGGAAGAAGTGGCGTTGAAGGCCGGGTCCTGCGCGGCAGAAGCCTATGAACCCCGTCAGGTCCGGAAGGAAGCAGCGGTAAGTAGTCACTTCTGGGCGCCGTAGGGCAACCTGGTCGGAGCTAACTGGCCCCGGTAAGCCGGGAGGCCTGAGTCGAAAGAGGGTGCACGACCGCTTCACAATACGAGAGAAAGGGACGGGCGCAGGTACTCGCCCCTTTTTTGTAGTTGCTGGCACAAGTCTGTCGCAGTTCGGGTTGGAATCATGTCGTTGGATGCCGCTCTGAGTGAACCGCATGGCGCTCAACTGGCCGAGAAGACGTTGCCTCCACGCCGCTGGTTATCGCGAGGCGGGCTGGTTTCAGTCATACTGCTGTTCATCGTCGGAAACGGAATGATCCTGAGCTACGTTTCCACCCAGCGAGAGGTGAGCGTAGTCGTCAACGATCGCCCGTTCACGGTTCGCACTCATCAGACTTCCGTGGGGGCTCTGTTGGACGAATTGGGAATCAAGCTCAGCCCCGAAGACATCGTTCTGTCTCCAATGGACGCGCCCCTGGAAGAGACCGAGCGAATCGTTATCCGGAAGGCTTCCCCCGTGAGCGTGGAAGTTGACGGCCGCTCGCTGCAACTTCGTACCCACGCCCGTACCGTGGCGGATCTGATTCGAGAGGCAGGAATAATCATCAGCCGCTACGATCGCATTGTCGTCGAGGGAGAGGACGGCTATCTGGAAGCGCCGTTACCTCTGGAAACGCCACCGGATCACGAGGAGGCCAACCCGCGTCCCAATCCCGCCCAGCTCTGGCACCAAAACCCTCTAAGAGTGGTGGTAATGCGAGCCGTGCCCATCACGGTCTATGATGGCGGAGTACCCTTCACCGTCCAGACTACCGCCTCAACCGTGGGGCAGGCCTTGTTCGACGAGAGTGTCATCCTGTACCTTGGAGACGGAGTGACACCCAGCCTGGGGACCCAGCTCTCCGCCGCCATGCAGGTCCACATCGAACGCTCTAAGCCTTTGGTGATCTTCGCTGACGGCCGTCGCATCAAGACTCGCAGCCACGGCGACACGGTGGCCGAGGTCTTGCGACAGGAGTCCATCGAACTGGTGGATAGGGACTATACCATCCCTGACCAGCAGAGCGCTATCCGCGACAACATGACCGTCGAGGTGGTAAGGGTGCAGGAGCAGGTGGTTCTCGAGGAAGAGCCGATTCCCTTTGAGACCGTCTGGCAACCCGATGAGGCACTGGAGCTGGACAAGCAGCGTCTGGATCAGGCCGGAGCTGCAGGGGTGAAGAGGCGTCTCGTCCGCGTCGTCTACGAAAACGCAGTGGAGGCGGAACGCGTCACCGAGGAAGAATGGGTAGAGACTCCACCCACCACCGAAGTCATCGCCTACGGAACCAAGATCGTCCTGCGGGAAGTGGAAACCGCGGAGGGCACGAAAACCTATTGGCGCAAATTCAGGGCTCTGGCCACTGCCTACTCAGCTTCTACCGCGGGCACGCCACGTGATGCCCCTTGGTATGGTAGGACTTACATGGGCCTGCCTGCCCGTACGGGGATCATCGCCGTGGACCGGGAAGTTATCGCCTTAGGCACGTGGATGTACGTACCTGGATATGGAATTGGCTTGGCTGGTGACCTTGGGGTGAAAGGTAAACACATCGATCTATGCTTCGATGAGGAGGACCTGCCTCGCGGTTTCTACCACTGGGTGAATGTTTATCTGCTTACACCGGTGCCACCTGCTGATCGCATACGGTGGATCCTGCCATCGTACCCCCGGGAGAGGTAAAGCCTTGGACGACGATGTGCTCCGACCCTCATCGGTGAGGAGGCTGCTCAGGAAGTTCGGCATTAGGCCCAGCAAGCAGCTGGGACAGAACTTCCTCGTCAGTCAACGCCTCCGGGAACGCATCATCACTGCGGCTGAGCTGTGTCAGCAAGACGTCGTCCTGGAGATCGGGGCCGGCCTGGGCACCCTCACTCGAAGCCTGGCCCAGCGCGTTCGGCGAGTCGTCGCCTTTGAACTCGACAGGCGCTTGATACCGATTCTGCACGAGGAGCTGGCCCCCTACCCACATGTGGAAATAGTCCAGGCGGATATACTGACCGTCGAGCCTGCAGATTTGATCTCGGCTCCCTACAAAGTGGTCGCCAACCTCCCTTACTACATCACCTCCGCCATCCTGCGCCACCTCTTGGAGGCCAGACAGAAACCCGCTCTGATGGTGGTGACGGTGCAGAGTGAAGTGGGCCAAAGGTTGGTGGCAGGGCCTGGGGCCATGAGCTTGCTGGCGGTCAGCGTGCAGTTTTACGGCCAACCCAGTATCGTCGCCAAGGCAGCTCCTGGAGCGTTCTACCCGTCCCCCCGTGTCAACTCCGCCGTGGTGAGAATCGATATCCATGAACAGCCTCCCACGCCAGTGGATGACGTAGAAGCCTTCTTCGCTGTGGTGCGCGCGGGCTTTGCCCAGCGGCGCAAGCAGTTGCGAAACTCGCTTTCGCAGGGGTTGCATCTGCCAGTAGAGAAGGTTGTGCAAGCACTGCGCCGCTGCGGCCTCGACGAGAAGCAGCGAGCACAAGAACTCGGTGTCCGGGACTGGGCCTGCCTCTACGGAGAACTGTTGCACGATAGGGCCGCAGAGACAGCAGACGGTTCCGACCTACGGGCATGAGCCGCCCCCTCAGATGCCCTTTGCCACCTTCCGGAACGGCCGTCAACTGCGCCACCGCTGGGATCCTTTCCTCCACTGTGGCCATCATCGCCGCTTTGGAGTGCAGCGAGGCATTGAAACTGCTCACCGGCCAGGGGCACAGCTCAACCAGGGCTTGATCCACATGGATGTCTGGGAGAACAGCTTCGAGGTCTTATCCGTGGAACACCAAGAGCAGGACTGTCCTGCCTGTGGCAAAGGGTGGTACGAGTTCTTGTAAGGGCAGTAGGCTCCGGGCCCTACCGCTCAGGTGAGGATTGGACAAGCAATCATCCGCCCTTCCTGCCGCCGCAGTCGCCGCAGAGACCTACCAGGTCGATGTGAACTCGCTCAATCAAGAAGTCATTGTCGCCACTGATCTGGTCCATCAACTTCCCGACCGGGGGACTGTGAAACTCAACTACCCGGTCGCATTTTGAGCAGATCAGGTGATAATGGTCCTTCGCATCCCGTAGCTCGTAGTGGTGGTGCTCCTGGTCCAGATGTAGTTCACTGATCAAGCCTAGTTCCTTGAGCAGATTCAGGTTTCGATACACAGTTGACAGGCTGATGCGAGGATCTTGCTCGCGAGCCCTACGGTAGATCTCATCGGCGTCTAGGTGCCCCTCGCCTTGCCGAATAATCTCAAGTAGCAACTTGCGCTGGGGCGTGATGCGCCTACCTTGGGCGCGGAGCACGATCAACGTTTGTTCATCTAATGAGGATGTCATCTGTCCATCCTTCCGCAAATGGTTGGCAATTGCATTATACCCCGGCCTCTCGCTACGTGTCAACAACGGGAAAAAGCAGACGAGCAGGTTGTCTCTTCCTGCCCGTCATCTGTCAACAAATACAAAGACGGTCCCTTCGGCCAGCATCGCCAAGTCACGGCTTCGCCCCCTGGCGACGAACGATCGCATCGGTCATGCGAGTCACTCGCACCATCTCCCTCACATCGTGGACGCGAACGATGTCGGCTCCGCTCGCGATGCCTATCGCTACCGCCGCAGCAGTGCCCTCCATCCGCTCTTCGGGAGGCAGGTCGAGAGTATAGCCGATGAAAGACTTGCGCGACGGCCCCAGAAGGATGGGCCGGCCCAGGACTTTCAGTTCCGACAGTTCCCGCACCAGTTGCAGGTTCTGCTCCACCGTTTTGCCGAAGCCGATCCCTGGGTCCACGATGATCTTCTCCCGTTCGACGCCAGCGTCGAGCGCCAACGAAATGCTCTCTCTCAACTCCCGAATGACGTCGCCCATCAGATCCTCATACTCCACTCCCAGATAGCGTCCGCCCAAACGCTCTGTCTGCGCTGCGTCCTTGGGACGACTGCGGTTGTGCATGACAACCACGGGGACCCGGTGCCGGGCAACCACGTCGGCGAGCGAAGGGTCCATGCGCAAACCCCACACGTCGTTGACCAGGTGAGCGCCCGAGGCCAACGCCTCCTCGGCGACCTGCGCCTTGTACGTGTCAATCGAGATGGGGATGTCCACACGCCGGGCAAGCCCCTCGATGACGGGTATGACGCGACGCAACTCTTCCTCACCGCCAAGCGGCTCGGACCCAGGTCGAGTGGACTCGCCACCCACGTCTATGATATCCGCTCCCTCCTCTATCATACGTTCTGCCTGCGCCAGTGCGCCCTCCGCGTCGTGTCCCTGGCCGTCACCAGAGAAGGAATCGGGGGTGACGTTGACCACGCCCATGACATAGGTTCTTTCCCCCCAGTTGAAGGTCGTGTCCGCAACGGCCAGGGGCCGTAGTTCCCCGCCAGAATAGCGCGCAAGGGCCTGCTCCACCTCGGTGGCGATCGCCCTCAAGCTCTTGAAAGGCTGCACGTGGAGCTTCCTGACGAGATCCTGATAGTGACGCAAGGTCCCCAGAAGAAGAACGTCGCTATCCGACTCCTTAGCCGAGTAGACCACTCGCGAAGCAACCGCCTCTCCCCCGCGAGACAGCATCTCTTGCTTAAGGATATTGGCTGCCGCGAAGTTCAGCCCTTCAAGCTTAATCGCCCGCAAGGAAGCCTTGGGACTCATGATTTTGATGCCAGGAGCCGAGGCACCAATCTTGTCCATCTCCGCTCGTATCTTGGCTGGAGTGTCGAGACTGAGGATGCGAACGTTGAAGCCGCGTGCCATCACGACCTACCGTCTACTCGTGTCGGCCATACCAAGGATCGAGAA
>JAUWYD010000330.1 GCA_030616025.1 Chloroflexota bacterium | reverse complement strand
TTCACGCGAGAAGATCACGACGGCGTCATACTTTGCCAGCGCTATGGACCAAAGACGGTAGAGCAGTCGGGAGCCGATCCCCCAGAGGCTCAGGCGACGATCATATGGGGCGTGGACAGTAGCCACAATGGGGATGCCCAGGCGATGACAGAGTGCCGGCAGGCTAAGATCGAGGAGTGAGAAGGAAAGGGAAACATGAGCGACATCTACCAGTTCTTCCGTCAGGGTTCGTTCTACCAGCCTTTTCGCTCGCGGCGACGAGACCAGATCGTGATCCAAGAGTCGCAGGGACCTCAGTCTAGTCTGCCTGTAGGTCTGTTCTGGCTTCTGGTCGCTGGAGCCATGGTAGAAGAAGACCACTTGCGCGCCACGGGCTTCCAATCCCTCCGTGATTTGCTTGGAGTACATTACCAGGCCGTTGCCGCGCCTTCTGGTCTTATGTCCAAACCAGGCCACTTTCATCTAGCTTCTGACACAAGTTCATTCTGTGGATCTAGTGACTTGAAGGGCAGCAGGATTATACCACCCTGCAATCCTGAGAGCAAGGGGCGCTTGGAACGCGTCTCCCGGAGTCCGACGGTCAATACAGGCTGCAGCTTCGACTCCTAAGAGAATGGCTTTGTGCAGCGGCTTTCGCTGGCCCTGGGTGGTGTGCGACCCAAGCCACCTCTCCCCATGAAGCGCCAGGGTCTTTCAATCAGCTGTTCGGCTACGGATGGGCACTCTCGGCAGCCGATGTCCCCTAGCTTGAGCTTAGACCAGATTTGGACCACGCTTGGACCGGATTTTGACCTGACACTGGTATGATACGGTGTCGAGAGAGTCTGTCTCGGAGGGCGGTACGAGCCTCTTGGCGACCAAAGCGTGTCTCGGGTCGTGCGCGCCTGGAGCAGACAGAATGACATTCCCAGGTGTGACGGCTGCACCCTGACGGGAGGGGTCCAACCCCAGGTGTTGGAGACCTGGTTCTCGCATCTGGAACTCTGCGGGTCGATCTTGAGTGGCGCTCCTGCTCAAAGCCGATGACACTCAACATGCGGAAAAGCCCTCTGATTATTTGACACTTATCAATACCCATGCTATAATATTGTGCTCTTCGGCAAAACAACAGAACGAAGGAGGTAGTACTTAATGGATTTCACAATGACTCCGGAGCAGGAACTCTGGAAGCAGACAGTGAGGGAGTTCTCCGAGAAAGAGCTGGAGCCCATCGCCAGGAAGATAGACGAGGAATGGCACCGGATACCCGATGAGATCATCGATAAGATGGCCGATTTGGGTGTTTTTGGGATTACCATTCCCGAGGAGTATGGCGGCTGTGCGGTGCCGGGCGAGGAAATGCAGTATGCCGTGACCACCATTCATGAGTTGGCCCGGGGGGAGCTGAGTATGTCCCTGCCGGTGTACACTTTGCTGTGCATCGGCTGGTCCATCCTCATGGTCGATTATGCCACCGAGGAGGCCAAGGAGGAGATATTGCCCAAGGTGGCCACTGGCGAGTTGTTCTTGGGCATCAATACGACTGAGCCGGGCGGCGGCTCTGATCTGGCCAACATCAAGACTGTTGCCACCAAGGACACCGGCGACAGTTGGATCATCAACGGGGAGAAGGCCTATATCAGCGGCGTTAGGGAGGCCACAGAGAGAGGCGGTGGTCACGCCACGCTGTTCCTGACCGAGCCGGAGAAGGGCTACAAGGGAGCTACTTTCGCCTACTTCCCAGCCGATGCACCGGGCACCAGCTACACCACGTATTCTGACATGGGCCGCATGGGTCTTTCTACCGGAGGCTTCGTATACAAGGACGTGGAGATCCCCAAGAAATATATCCTGGGCGAAGAGAACAAAGGCTTCTACGTCAACATGGAGGGCTTCAACGTCGCTCGCGCCGTGGTCTCCGCAGCATGCCTGGGAGGCGCGGAGAAGTGCCTGGAGATCAGCGCCGACTACACAAAGCAGAGGGTTCTCTTTGGCAGGCCACTACTCAACTTCGAGGCCATCTCCTTCGAAATGGTAGACGACAGGGCCCAATTAGAGATGCTCAAGCTCATGCTCCAGAAAGGCGCTTGGTTGATTGACCAGGCCCGCAAGGACAAGTCCAAAGTTGACTTCCGTGAGATCAACCGCACTATCGCCATGTGCAAGTGCTATGCTCCGGAGATGGGCGTACGTGTTGCCAGGAATGGGATGATGTACCACGGTGGCTTTGGCTATACCAAGGACACCCCCTTGGAGATGTCCATGAGGGGCACCATGTCGTATCTGGTGGGCGCAGAGGGTGGTTATCACGTGATGAAGATCATCATGGGCCG
>JAUWYD010000317.1 GCA_030616025.1 Chloroflexota bacterium | reverse complement strand
TTCGACATGGGCTGCTTCCATCATATCCTGCCACCAGACAGACGCAGGTTCATCCATGGCACTCGCCGCGTACTAAAGGAGGGGGGACACTACTTCATGGTTTGCTTCAGCGACAGAAATGGGTCTGCCTGGAACCATTTCTCCAAGGGGGAGATTCTCAAGATCTTCTCCCCACAGTTTGATGTCATGGACATGCAGCACTTCTCATCGCTTGAAGGCGACGGGCGCACCCGGTTTTTCTACGCCACTCTCTTACGGAGATGACAGACCAGCAGTCCTCAGATCCTCCCGCTCAGCAGCCCGCCCGCGGCAAGCCCTGGGCCTACTTGCCTGTGGACTGCCCAACCAGAAAGGGCCACCGCTTGAAACCACGATGGCCCTCGGAGTACCCCTTCACGAGCCGGCTCCTCGAAATCCCGTTCTTCGAGGCTCCTCTCGTCAGGCCCAGACGTTTGGGCAATCCACCACCTCCCACCAGCTTGAGACCGCCGAATGGCGTAGCACAGACCAGTACCAGCGCATGACTCAGCTACTCAGGTGGCAACCTGTCCGCCGACCAATACCGCTCGATAGTGGCCGTGGCCTCCAAATCGACTAGCCAGGCCTGGAACGCCTCTGTCCTCCTCTGAGCCAGCATGACAGAATCCAACTCCCTGTCTTCGTCTCGCTCCTCAACCATGATGATATGGAACCCGAATGAGGTCTCCACCAAGTCGCTTATCTCGCCCGGTGAGAGGCCGAAAGCCACCTCATCGAACTCCGGCACCATTTGACCCCTGGGGAACCAACCCAGATCCCCACCCTGCTCCGCGCTAGCTAGATCCTGGGAGAGTTCCTCGGCGAGGGCGGCGAAGTCTTCGCCGTCCGCCAGTCTTTCCAATAGTGTCTCGGCCTCCTCCTCGGTCTCGACGAGAATGTGCCGGGCACGTATGTGAAGTTCACTCGCGGGAACCTGCTGGCCGACGAACTCCTCCATCTTCGCCCGTAGCAGCTCGGCCCTCAATATCTCACGGTACTCCGCTTCCGACAACCCGGCACCTTCCTGTAAAGTGCTCAAATAGTCGCGGTACAACTCCTCGAACCGGGCCCTGGTCATGGGAGTCGGTGTCACGGTGGGCGTGATCTCAGCGGTGGCAGTGATGGGCTCGGTCGTAGGTGAAGGCGCTGGCGTCGGTTGCTCCGTGTAGTAGCCAAAGGACTCCTCGATGAGCTGATCCATCTCCCCATCTGACACGGCAATCCCTTGCTCCTCGGCGGCCTGCCTGATCAGCTCCCCTTGTATCAACTGATCCAAGAAACTCTCGCCGTCAACCTGACTGCTTTCCCACCAGAGTTGTGACAACAGCTGGTCCATGTAGTCGACCAGAAACTGATCCTGGTCTGGGTCGAGCGTGGAGCGCTGTAGCTGCAATTCCTGAACATCGGCATCGATTCTCATGCGCTCAAGAAGCACCCTCTTTTGATACGCCGCGGTCTGTATGGGTGCTCCGTTGACCACTGCCACCGGGGAGGCAGGCTTGGCCACCAACTCCACATACGCGCCATAGGCCAGGATAGCCACAATCAAACTGCCGATAGAGGCGGCGACCCCGATCAGAATCAACCGTTGTCGCCGCTCCTTGTCACGGCGAGATATCTGCTTCCGCGTGAGAGGAACCTCTTTCTTCACCCTTCGTTTGGCCATCAAGTCCTCCGCCAGGTTCCACGCCATCCCACCGGCGACCACGGAGCTTCGCTGGAGAAGCGGGTGGACTGGAGACGCAACCGCATCTGCGATGCCCCCACCTGAGGGTCGGCGCGGTTGCTTTCCTCTGAAAGACTAGTAAGGATAGGGCATAGGAAAACGAATCCCTATGCCCAGCCGATCAATCCCCAAGGCTCAGCTGCCGCGAACCTGCTCAGCGGTGTACGGCAACAGCGCTATGTGCCGTGCTCGCTTTATGGCCAGCGCCAGGGGGCGCTGATGCCTGGCACAAACCCCCGTTTTGCGCCGTGGCTTGATCTTGCCCCGATTCGAAATGTACTGGCGCAACGTGGCTACATCTTTGTAATCCACTGAATCGATCTTTTCCACACAGAAACTGCACTTCTTCTTGCGACTAAACCTGAATTTACCTCGTCGCTTTGGTTTCCCCCTTCTGTCACGAGCCAAGGTCAACCTCCAGTTCTTCTTGCTCAGAATCCTTTGCGGCTTCCTCCCCTACCGGTTCCTCACCCGGCTCGACCTCTCCTCGATCCTCGGCAGCTTCCTCGTGGGGCTTGACTTCTTCTTGCTCGACCGAGGGTTCCTTCAAGGGTGCCGTCTCAGCGGCTGTGACCTCTCTCTCCTCGCCTCTGACCAGGAGGTGACGGAGCACCTCTTCGGTCAACCCCAGCTTGGCCCCGAGCTCAGAAATCGCGCCGGGTTCAAGTTGAATCTGAGAAACCATGTAGTACCCCTCGTGGAACTTCCGGATGGGATACGCCAGTCGACGTCTGCCCCA
>JAUWYD010000280.1 GCA_030616025.1 Chloroflexota bacterium | reverse complement strand
AAAGGTCGAGGCATATGCGCCCGCGAGACCTCTTCCTTCAGCCGAGGAGGGCTTTTCAGCGGGCGTGGTCACCAAAGTCCTCAGGCCCAAGTAGCAGAGAAAGATTCCTCCGACAAGGCGAACCAATCCTTGCTGACCGATCAAGATACCGGAGATGAAGGTCAGCCCGAATGCGGCGATGCAGCCATAGATCGCATCAGCGGTGGCAGCCCCCAGACCCGAAACGAGGCCCGTGGCCCGCCCTTCAGCCAGCGTGCGGCGGATGCACAACACACCAATTGGCCCCACGGGCGCAGCGATCGCGAAGCCGATGACTAGCCCTCTAAGTAGGTAACTGATATCCATCTGGCGTTCCAACTTACCAGTGTGTGTCCGCTCAGTACGCCTTACGTCCTCGATGCGCGGCCACTATCCCGCCGCTCAAGTCAAAGTACTCGCAGCGCTCAAACCCGACCCGCTCCATCATCTTCTTGAGCATCTTCTGGTCCGGATGCTGGCGGATGGACTCTGCGAGATAGCGGTAGTCATCCCGATCTCCTGCCACAAGTCGGCCTATGAGCGGCATCACCCGGAACGAATAGAAGTCGTAGAATAGCTGGAAGACCCACACAGTGGGGCGGGAGAACTCCAATATGACCACCGGCCCGCCAGGCTTGAGGACCCTCTGTATGGACGCAAGTGCCGCATCGTGATCGGTCATGTTACGGAGCCCGAAGCCGACGATGACACAGTCGAAGCAGTCGTCTGGGAAGGGCAGACGTTCAGCGTCTCCCTGAACGTACCGGACGTTCTCCCCGACACCTCGATTCTCCAATCGTGCCCGACCCCGCTGGAGCATGGCGTCGTTGATGTCCACCAGCACCACCGAGCCGCTGGGTCCCACCGGCCGAGAGAGCCTGGCGGACAAATCACCCGTACCACCCGCGACGTCCAGCACCCGCTGCCCCGGCCCCACACCGGTGAGCCCGATGGCGAAACGTCTCCACAGCCGGTGGATGCCAAGGGACGTGACATCATTGATCAGGTCGTACCTGGCGGCCACGGAGTCGAACACCGCCGCCACCATGGATGCCTTTTCTTCAACAGGCACCTGCCGGAAGCCGAAGTGGGTGGTGCGGGTCTTCGCGTCGTTTTCCGTGTACTTGACAGGGTCGAAACTGTCCACGAGAATCCCTTCCCTCTATCCGGCAGCGAGCGTCGTCGCGCAGTGATGCAGGATCAGAGAGGCGATAAGGTGCAAGCCAGGTGTGGACCCAGACTGTTGCCCGACTGCCGCTATTCCAGCATCTGCTCGATGATCCCCGCGGCGTCTCGCACGAAGTTGCGGCAGCGAGTACCGCGGAGATTCTCCTGCCTGGCACGTTCCAGTCCCTCAGGAGTGCCTATGTCGAAGCCGAGCATCTCTCTGCAGATGACCGATCCATTGCGAGATTCAAACTCCTCGACGAATTCCCTCACCAGCCCGCAGGCTCTATCCCTTGTTTCCTCATCGTCAGCTTTGGTCCTTCCGTGCCTCAGGCCTATGACCATGAATGCTCCAGTCACCGCGCCGCATGTGTCGCCCCTGCGACCCATCCCGGCGCCGAAGGGTCCACCAACCTTCAGCGCAGTTTCACGATCCAGACCTAGCCCTGGCCCGAAACTAGAAGACACCGCTTGAGAGCAGCTGAAGCCTTCCTCGAAGCAAGAACCTGCACTTTCAACTCGATTCATCTATGCAATCTCCAATTCCTACGCGTGTTGCTCAGAACGTAGACAGGGGACGCACCGTTATACAATTCACCGATAACGCCCGTGTAAATGCTGTTACTCAATAGCGGGTACGGCCCAGGGGATTAGGCCTTCATCACCGCCTGGAAGAATAACCTGAACAACACGCCACTTCCCACTCGACGGGACTTGGACCGTGCGGAACACAACTTCTCCCGCTATCCCCTCCACCATCGCGGCTACATCGATTGCATCTCCACCTTGGGCAGTCTTGCCCCCGCGCGTACCCGTAACCGATTCCTTGCCCCTCAGGTCCACCAGGAAGGCAGAGTGTTTCTCTGCGGCCAGCATCAGGTCGTCAAAGAAGTAAGTCGTTTCGCCATCATAGTCGCAGCTACCCAGGCCTTGAGCGAAGATGCAAATCTCTTGCACTACCGCCTCCGCGGATTCGCCGCGCACCAACTGGCCCCACCGCAGGAGGTTGATCTGCTGCCATGCTACCCACTGAGTATGGGGTGAAAAGATCATGTAGACGGTTGCATAATCTCGTCTTCGAAAAGCCGCGCAGAATTCGTGGACCGTTTCCTCCGGAGTGGCAAGGTCAAGGCTCTCATAGTATGTCCTGGCGGCTAGCGGAACCTCTTCGCGTTGTGGCGCCAGCCAATAGCCGGTTGCGAATGCCGCAACGGAGACGACCAATACAGAAGCCACCCATGCCAAGACCAGCCCAATCAGCTTGTTGCGAGTCGTCATGTCGTTGCACCCTCCTTTCCAGAGCCTTTGTCACCTGCCGAGGCACGACAGCCACCCGATGGCAGCCCGCTGAGCTATTTTCGGACCCGGAGCAAGCCCTGGACGAGGATCAGCAGCCCGAATCCGACCACCAGGAGCGGCCAATACGGACCCAGCCAATCCAGCCCGCCGAAGACTGACCCAAAGACTGTAAACAGGACCAGACCGATCAGGATCAACCCCCCGCCTTCACGCACTCCCTTGGCGGGGCGTCCCTCCAGCAGACCAGACAGGAGGACTCCCACACCGACAAAACTGGGAATCAGCGCCCAAGCGTAGGTCCAGCTCACCCAGCCGCCCGTGGTGGTAGCCCAATAGAGTATCACACCTATGCCCCCCACGATGCAGGCTGGTACAGCCATGGCGGGCACCCCTGTTATGAGTCCAATAACCAACAGAAGCGCCCCAACGCCAACGACCCACAGCGCCCA
>JAUWYD010000113.1 GCA_030616025.1 Chloroflexota bacterium | reverse complement strand
GTGTAAAAGACAAAGACGGGCTCTTGGCCCGTCTGATTCATCTCCCCTATCAGGCGCGTACCTTCGACAATGAAGCGCCTTTCTCGATGGCGAACCTGCCTACGGTGCAGGGACCGCACATATCTCACCTTCTCATTGGTTCTGCTGGTGATCACTGCGCTCCCGTGGCCACCTCAACCAGATGAGCAAAAGCCTCAGCATCGTTGACGGCCAGATCTGCCAGGACCTTGCGATCCAACTCCACTCCGGCCTCTCTCAAGCCTGCCATGAAACGGCCGTAGGGCACTCCATTCTGGCGACTGGCGGCGTTAATCCGCGAAATCCACAGTCGTCGGAAATCTCGCTTGCGCCGCCGACGATCCCGATAGGCGTACGTGAGAGATTTCAGCATCCCTTCATGAGCCCTGCGGTAGAGAGAATGCTTGGTCCCGCGCTGTCCCTTGGTCAACTTCAAGACTTTCTTGTGCCGTCTGCGGGCCCTGGGCCCTCCTTTTACTCTGGTCAACTCTAACTACTCCTTGATAATGCGTCCCTATGCCTCACCTACGCTTGCGCTTCTTTCCGCCGTAGGGCATTAACCTTTTCAACCGCTTCACGCTCCCCGCAGTGGTGACCTCCATGGTTTTGTCGAAGGAGCGAGTGACGCGACCCGGCTTCTTCCGGCGCAGGTGACTCTTCCCGATCTTCACTCGTCGTATTCTACCCGAAGCAGTCCTCTTGAACCTCTTGGCGGAGGCTTTGTGAGTTTTCATCTTGGGCATGGAACCCTCCTTGGGAAGAGCTACTCTCCGCCACGGCATAGAGACGGGCGCCAGTGGCGCCCGTCTGAAGTTTCCTCACTTGCCGCTGGATACCTAGCTCGCCTTTTTCTTCGTCTTACCTGGAGAGAGGATCATGAACATGCTCCTGCCCTCCATACGGGGATAGTATTCGATGACAGACACATCCGCCAGGTCGGTCGCAATGCCTTTTAACCTCTCCTGGGCTATCTCTGGATGGGTGATCTCGCGACCGCGAAACAGCACCCGTACCTTTACCTTGTAGCCCTCCTCCAAGAAGCTGCGCATGCGGTTGACCTTGAAATTGATGTCATGGTCACCGGTCTTGGGCCGCAGGCGTATCTCCTTGAGCTCGGCAGGCTTGTGCGACTTCCTTGCCTCCCGGGCTTTCTTCGCCCGTTCGTAGCTGTACTTTCCGTAGTCCAGCAAGCGGCAGACAGGAGGATCCGCGTCGGGGGCAACCTCGACCAAGTCCAGATTCTGTCCCCGGGCGATTTCCAAGGCCTCCGTCAAGGGAACTATGCCCAGTCGATCGCCTTTTTCCCCGATTAGGCGCACCTCTTTGGCCCTAATCCCCTCGTTGATGCGTCGCCTCTTCCTAATGTCTTTCACCTCGTTGTGGGCTACGAGACAGTCTACCTATCAACATCCTCCTAATACCCTGAGCACAGAACAGGGGAAATAAGCTGAAGAAATCCTCTTCTAATCAGCAACTATACCACATTCATGCCGACAAGTCAAATGCAGCGCAACGTGAAAATCGCCCGGTCTTAGCGGGCGGCTTTGTTCCGTTTCCAGACCCGAAAGCCCTCGGTCCATCTACCCCCCAGCAACCAGCAGCATAAGGACCACATCGTCCCCCTCGCTCAAGGGCACATGCAGTTCGTCGTGCACGACCCATTGTCGCTCGTTTATCAGGATCTGGATTATGGTGTCCAGATCGCCTTCCTCATCCAGGAGGGCTTCCTTCGCTGCCCGTCCATACTGCTCCACAATATGATCCAGGAGATCCGCAACCGTCTCCCCGGGGAAATCTATCTCCAGTTTCCTGCCTCCCATCGCCTTGGCTAGAGCTGGCAGAGCCATAAGACGGAGATTTACCTTCACAACTTGACCCTGCTCCTTCCGGGACTAAGAGCCCTCATCTTTGCCGTGAAGTCATACTGTCGACACCTCGGGCACATGCAGAGGTACCCATCAGGGACTTCGCCTCCGTTCAACTTCCCTCGGATGTAGTTCACAGTGTGCATCGGGACTATGAATTGACCACATCGCTCGCAGAAGAGGCCGTGCTCCGTCACACCCTCTTCTATGGCTAAGGCACGCACCCCTTGAACGAAATCTCGAAATCTCACCCCCGCCGGACACAACTGGGTACACACCTCGCACGTCAGACAGAACCAGATGCCGACATCGGTGAGGACATCAAAGCCAAACAGCGCCTTCTCCACGATCCCCCGCGGCGAGGCCTCGTAGGAGAAGTCCTCGAAGATCTCCGTCATGGGACAGGCAGAGGCACATTTCCCGCACTCAACGCAGAGGAGGGCCCTGGTCTCTTTCATCAAATCGTCGACAGAGTCCTCCTTCATACGACAAGAATCCTCACCTAGGCTTCAAGCGCTCCAGGTATCTGCCTCAACTGTTCGAAGCTAAACACGGGCCCATCGCGGCATATGTATCTGTCGCCGATGTTGCAGCGACCGCATTTACCTACGCCGCATTTCATCTTCATCTCCAATGTGGTGACTATGTTGGCGTCGACGTACCCCATGTCCTCCAACGCCTCCACTACTAGCTTGATCATGATCGGCGGTCCGCAAGTGAAGGCCACCTTGTTCTCAGGGGTGGGGTTGATCTCCCGAAGGAAGGGAGGGACAAAGCCCACGGGTCCCTCCCACGCCCCATCTCCTGCATCCACTGTGACATAGAGATCTACGTCGGACTGCTCCTCCCATTGCTTCAACTCCTGCTTGTAAACCAGGTCTTGTGGACTCCTGGCTCCATAGATGATCTCTACCGCTCCATACCGCTCCCTGTTGTCCAATACATAGTGGATTAGGGAACGCAGAGGGGGCAAACCGATCCCACCCCCGATGAAGAGCAGATCCTTGCCCTCGATCTCGCTTGTGGGCCATGAATTGCCCAGAGGTCCCCTGACCCCCAGCTTGTCCCCGACGTCCAAGTCGTGTATGGCATTCGTCACCGTGCCCACAGCCCGGACGCAGAACTCCAGGGCCCCCTCCCAGGTCGGCGAGGAGGCGATGCCAACCGGACATTCTCCCACTCCGAAGATGGACAGTTCCGCAAACTGCCCGGGCAGATAGGTGAATGACTCCCTCAGTTGGCTATCGTCGATTGCAACGACGAAGGTGCTGGTGTCCGGCGTCTCCGGCCGCACCTCCGTGATGGTGGCTATCCAGGGCAGGTAGATATTATCACCCACTTGCGCCCTCCTTGGCCAGGATATCCTTGATGACTTCAGTGATCTCCACACCGCCTGGGCAATGTACGAGGCATCTTGCGCAACCGACACAGGCATGCCCCGTCCCATGCCTGGAAGCGAAGGTACTGAACTTGTGGAAGTATCGGTTGCGAATCCTTTCTCTCTTGGTCGGGCGTGGGTTCTCTCCGCTTGCCATGAGGGCGAAGTCGCTGTACATACAGGAATCCCAGCAACGGTACCGCTCTCCGTCCAACGTCGACCCCACATCCACTATGTCGAAGCAGTGACAGGTAGGACAGACGTACGTACAGATGCCGCAGCCAAGACAGGGAAGGCTTATCTTCTGCCACAATTCATCTTCCCACAGAGCCTCTGTCTTTTCCCGCAACTGGCTGATGTCCACCTTCTTCATCTCGGCCGGGCGCGGCTGAAGCTGCCGGGTGTCGTCGTCTGTCAACCCCGGGAAGAGGTCCTCTGCCAGTGACACCAGCCCCTCCCCCTTCTCGGTGGCAACGTCGACCAGATAGACATCGTCCACATCGGTCAGCAGGACGTCACTTCCCTCAGAGGACAGCGGATCTATCCCGAAAGTGGTGCAGAAACAGCTTGATCGGGGAGGCGTGGGACAGGCCAGCGCTATGAGCGCGGTTCTAGCACGCCTTTCTTGATAGTAGATGTCCTCTAGATCCTGCCCGAAGACGTGGTCCAGAAGCGACAGGCTCTGGACATCGCAGTTACGAATGCCAAACACGACCCTGTCCCTGTCCAGAGGCTCCGTCGCTTCCAGCTCTATTTCCTTCCCCCTCTTGTGGAAAGAAAACAGGCTCTCAGCCGCAGGGAAGAAAAGACTCTTGGGCGGAATGACCGAGTTCCCGAATTCCACAGCTATTTCGGCGCTTGACTCAACCGGCTGAAAACGAATGACGCCATCGTCCTCCGCAGGGCCGATCAGCTCATGCTCTTGGGCTATCCTGTCCAGCCAGCGACTCAAGTCAGACTTCTGTATCTTCTTCCTTCCCACTGAGCCCTCCTACATGAACGGGTCCTGGTCATCCAACTCGAAGCTCACAAGCGGTGGTACCTCGTCAAGCTCTATCCCCGCTTCGTAGTCAAACAGTTCGGCGATGTCTTTCTGAACCTTCTTGTACAGGCGGCTCAGAGGGATGTTCATCGGGCATACCCTTTCGCACTCTCCGCAATCTATGCATCGCCCGGCCAGATGAACGGCCCTGATCAGGTGATAGATCTCGTTCTCAGGCAGCAAGGGGGGCTTGTCGAGCCACCTGGGCATCTTCCTGTCAAATATGCACTCTTTGCAGTAGCAGGCGTAACATACCTCCCGGCAGGCGTTGCAACGCATGCAACGGGCGAACTGCTTCTGCCAGAAAGCCCTTCTCTCCTCGACTGGAAGCTGTTCAAGTTCTTCCACCATAGCGAATTCGCTTTCGCCGGCATCAATCGAGAACGGGACAATCTCACCCAAAGTGAAGTCGTATTCAAAGGCTGCGGGGTGCCTGCAGTACAAGCACTTGTCCCACAGCACCTGCTCTTTCGCAACCTTTCGGTCATCCTCACCAATGGTGACCAGGAACTGGTCGCCGGCATCCTCAACTCCCTGCACCTGCTCCATTGGAACGCCAAGCACTTCTTCCAGCTTGCGTGGATCAACCTGACCCTGGCAGGCCACTCCTACGACCACCACCTTTTCTCGCTCGATCTGGTGTTGTTTCAAGAGCTCAACAATGGCTCGGGCGTCGCATCCCTTGACCAAGAGTCCTGCCTTCCCCTCAAGGTCCTTGGCTTGAAGAACGTACTTGCTGAGATT
>JAUWYD010000128.1 GCA_030616025.1 Chloroflexota bacterium | reverse complement strand
TTGTCCGCTTGAGGAGGTGAGGGAGAGGGTATATGAGATTTACCCCCCCGAGGCGGCTGACTGGGTGAGGGAGAACGATGTCCCGCAGCCACCTACCGAGTATTGCGACGTCCACGGGCCGACTCCGCTGAGCGGCGATGTCGCCATCACCAAGCCCCGACCGTATGATTATGTCCGCAGGTTAGTGCAGATACAGGGGAACGCTCGCGGGCCCAATGTGCAGCTATATCGGCTTCAATACGGACCCGGGCTGAACCCTTCCTCCTGGACCCAGATAGGCGGCGATCACTACTACACTGTTGACAACGGTTTGCTGGAAACGTGGGACGTGAGGCAATTGGATGGCCTCTACACTCTCCAATTGTCGGTCGTGGATTCGAACAACTACTATCGTCAGGCCACTATTCAAGTGACGGTGGATACTATCTCCCCCACGGTTGAGATCACCTACCCCATCACGGACCGGCTTTACGTCATGGAGGATGATGAGTGGGTCAGCATTCAGGCACAGGCGATGGACAACTTCTCTATGGACAGAGTGGAATTCCATCTAGATGATGAACTCCTGACCTACGACACCGTGAGCCCCTTCAACCAAAGGTGGACCATTGCCATGACCACCACTTTGGAAGAGGACGCTGCGCTCCGCAAGGAGCTCACCGAGGACTCGCCCATCACAGCGACCACCAGCATTACGGTGCCCCACACCATCCACGTCGTTGCGGTGGATGCAGCGGGTAATCGCATGAAGAGCGAAGAAGTAATGATCTATGTGGTCCACAAGCAGGAGGAGGAAGAGCAACCCGAAGCGGCGAACTGGGACATGTTCATAGAAGGCCGATGGGCCTTCGTACGACGGCAGGACGAGATTCTGGTAGGAGCATGAAGAACATTCTGGTCAGCAACGATGATGGCATCAACTCTCCCGGCCTGTTTCGATTGAAGCAGGCCCTCGATTCAGTGGGAGAGGTTACGGTCATTGCCACTGATCGGGAGCGGACAGCTTCCGGTCATACGAAGACGATGCACAAGCCTCTGCGGATCAAGGAGGTCCAGTTTCCCGATGGCTCCCTGGCATACTCAAGCAGCGGTGCTACTTCGGACTGTGTGGCCCTGGCGGTTCTGGGCTTCCTTCCCCGATTGCCTGACCTGGTGGTGTCCGGAATCAACTTTGGAGCCAATGTCGGGCACGACATCACTTACTCCGGCACCCTCGCCGCAGCCTTCGAGGGTACAGTCTCCGGCATACCCTCCATTGCTGCATCGTTGGACACTTATGAGGAAGGTGACTTCAGATCCGCCGCCCGTTTTGTGGCCCACTTGGCCCAGGAGGTGATGGCCCGCGGGCTGCCACCAAACGTCCTCTTGAACGTCAACGTGCCCAACGTGCCAGAAGATGAAATCGCAGGCGTTGAGATCACCAAGTTGGGCCGGCGGCTCTATCGGGACCAACTGATCAAGCGACAGGATCCACGAGGCAGAGACTACTACTGGATCGGTGGGGAGAGACCCACCGGTGTTGCAGAGGATGAGGGCACCGACATTTGGGCACTGGCGGGCAAGCGCATTTCCGTAACCCCAATTCACCTGGATTTGACGGACCACAGCTTCATCAAGGAACTAAGAAGCTGGAAGATCTGTACCGAAGAGAGATAGCGAAACTTCTTGTAAGGTGGGAAGGCGACGGTGGACTTCTGGCAGGTATTGGAAGGAAGACAAAGCGTACGGAGTTTCAACACAGAGCGCGATGTTCCCTCGGAAATCGTGACCAGGCTGCTCGAGGCGGCGATCCGCGCCCCTTCAGCCGGAAACTGCCAACCTTGGTACTTCTTAGTCGTGCGAAACCAGGGCACGAAGAGAGCGCTGGCTCAGGCGGCCCTAAACCAGTGGTTCCTCAGTGAGTCGCCAGTGGTGATAGTGGTCTGCGCCGAGGCCGAGCGGTCGGCGATAAAGTATGGAGACCGGGGAAGACGCCTCTACTCGCTACAGGACACGGCAGCCGCCATAGAGAATCTCCTGCTGGCGGCTGTGGCGTCAGGTTTGGGAGCCTGCTGGGTGGGAGCCTTCGATGAGGAGGAAGCATCCCGCGCCCTGGATCTGCCGTCTCATCTGCGGCCTGTCGCGATCGTCCCGGTTGGCTACCCGGCCGGGCGTCCCTCGCTGTGCACCGATCGTCGGCGCTTGGACACGGTCGTCAAGGTAATCGAGTGAAGTAGCCATCCCCGGAGACACAGGCGTTGGGCAGTGGCCCGACGCTGAGTCCCAGCCGTCCGTCGTACCCCGTGAGCCCCGTCTTGACCGAGGCCAGAAGAACGAGTACAATAGCGACTGCTTGAGTTTCAACATGTTCGCTTTCCTGGCGAGCGAGAAGGAGGCACGCAGCGATGACGACCAAGTATGCGTTCTTCGAGGGAAGAATCGTGCCCATAGATCAGGCAAAGGTCAGCATTATGACCAACGCCTTCAACTACGGAACGGGCTGCTTCGAGGGAATCCGGGCCTACTGGAACAACACCAAGGAGCAACTCTATGTTTTCAAGCTAGGAGAGCATTACGAACGTTTTCTGCGCTCATGCCGCATCATCCACATCTCCCTTCCCTACAGCGTGGAGGAGTTGTGCGGTGTCACCGTCGAGCTGTTGAGGGAAGAGGCCTTTCGCCAGGACACCTATGTCCGTCCCCTGGCGTACAAGGCCGACTCCGTCATAGAGGTCAGGCTGCACGACCTGGAGGATCAATTCGCCATTTTCGCCACCCCCTTCGGCAAATACATCGAGAGAGAGGAAGGAGCCAGAGTAGGTGTGTCGTCCTGGCGTCGAATCAACGACAATGCGGTTCCCGTACGGGCGAAGATCACAGGAGCCTACATCAACTCTGCCCTAATCAAGACTGATGCAGTGATGAGCGGGTTCGACGAGGCGATCGTGCTCACCCAGGAAGGGCATGTCTCCGAGGGGAGTGCCGAGAATCTCTTCCTGGTAAGGCATGGCAAACTGATTACCTCGGCAGTGACGGAAGACATTCTGGAGGGGATAACCAGGGCAACGCTCATCGATCTGGCCGCAAGAGAGCTAGGCATCGAGACGGTTGAGCGGCCGATAGACCGGACCGAGTTGTATGTGGCAGACGAGGCTTTCTTCTGCGGAACAGGCGTGCAGATAGCAGCCATAACCGAGGTGGATCGTCGTCCGGTGGGAAGCGGCAAGATTGGCCCCATCGTTGCACAATTGCGAGATCTGTACTTCAGCATTGTTCGGGGTGAGAAGGAGGATTACCTGGATTGGACCACCCCGGTCTATGCTGCTGCACATGCGATGTGAGTCTAGGACTGCTCCTCGAGAGCCCCGTTCACGAAGAGGATCCCAGGGCTAGGGGCTCACAACCTCAAGGGACGCAGGCAGCAAGATCTGGTCTCCCATTGGAGTACCTTCGGAGTTCGTGATTGGCAGTCTCTGAAGGGTCTCCAGTTCGTAAACGCCAATCGCCAGGTGATAGGTCCCGGGCGGGACCGCTCGTTCTAGCAGGACCAGGTGTTCATCCTCCACAGTTTCCCCTTCGAGCCACGCCCAAGTCGGATACATACCGTTCGCAGGGAGACCATCCGCCTGAGCCCAAATCTGGCCGCTCTCATCCACAAGGTGAACAAAGACAGTGTAGCTCCCGCTCATCTCAGTCAACGCCTCCCAGTAGAGCAGTATTCTGAAGTAGTCTCCAGGCGTTGCGCTAGTTTCGGTAAGCCTGTGGCCCACCAGCTGGATTCGCTCCCCAAAGGCGAAAGGTCCCACCATCGCCACCTCTGCCAGATCCACGGGTTGTGTCCGGCGCACGCGGACCCTCCCAAGGTCAAGGCTGTCTGATACCGCATTCCCTTCCTCGTCCAGTATGGCCAGCCGTTGGCCGCTGTCTGGGCGATAGAGTCCGGCACGCAGTACATAGAGCCCAGGCGGGGTCTCTGGAGAAATAGGCAGCACATGACGGTCAGAGACGTAGAATCCCGGGGTCCAGGTCGAGGTAGGGATGTTCGCTGGATTGATCTCCTCGGATAAGCTCCAAGAGACATGGTTCGGGCGCAGATCATCCAGGTGTACGAAGGCGCTGTAGTCCGCCTCCACTCTCCGGCGAGCTTGCCAGTACAAGGTCATTCGCAAAGTGTCACCCGGCAGCACGCTCGGGCTGCCAACGTCATGCCCCAGGAATAGCACTTCATCGTCAAGGTTGACACTGGCGGGGTACTGTACGCCATGCACCTCCCCGGGAGGAGAACTCCTGCGGAACCAGCTCGTGTAGGGATCAATGAAACCTTCTTTCATGAGGAACAGCACCAACAGAGACAAGACTAATGGAACGGCTTCGATCAGGGGCAGGTGATTCTCCTGTACGTCCTCAGGTGTGAAGCGATCTCGTTTCTTTTGCCTCAGGATCAGTGGGACGGTTACACCAACCATGACGACAAGGGCCGCTCCCGATATGATATTGGCCAAAGCCCTGACGGGTGTATCTTCGAAGCGTACCGCGATTCTACGCTCTCCTGCTGGCACGTCAAAAGTGATCAGCCCCTGGGGGTATGACGGGTTGATGGGTACCGGCTGCGAATCCACAAATGCTTTCCAGCCGGCAAAATGGAAGGTGTTGAACTGGACAGTGAACGGCTCAGACGACACAACCAGATACTCGTCGGAGACGGTCGTGTGCCGAATCTGCTCGGCCCGGGCAAAGTCCGGTAGGCTGTGGGCGTCCAGCTTTGAGATCGATTCAGAAGCGAGATATTGAGGCACCAGAGGGGAGTCAGAAGGTGCCTCCACGACCCATGTAGGAAGACACTCTCCGGCACTTGTGGTGCCAATAGCCCCTGTCCTCA
>JAUWYD010000372.1 GCA_030616025.1 Chloroflexota bacterium | reverse complement strand
CTCAACCCCTCGCACGTTCCTCAGACTGACCCAGTCTGTCAGGCGGGACCTGTCAACACCCTGGCTCTCCATGATGACCGCAGCAAGAGCTTCCCGTACGGATCTTGATCCAGTTGTTGCGCACCAGCAACAGGACCTTCTGCCGCCAAGGTACTGGGGCTTGCAGATTCGTCAGGAATGCTGAGATACTGGGCCTGCTAGCCTTCATAGTCGATTACTCGCTGTTCTGCGACTCGGCGCACTGTTGGATACCAGATTGCTCCTTCTCCGAGCCCCTGGTGCATTAGTAGTCGTGGTTAAGCTTCATCGCCTGTTCCAACTGTGCCGCAGTCATCATCACCCTCAGCCCCCTTTGATCGATGCCCAGTCTTCACAAATCCGTCGAGCTCATCATATGGCAGTCCAGCCGCCGTCTACGATCACTATGGAACCTATCATGTACGATGACTCATCGGAGGCCAGAAACAGAATGACGTTGGCAATCTCCTCAGGTTGGCCCACGCGCCTTAGCAGCGTCTTCTTGACAATACTACGTCTTTCTTGCTCGGGATCTGAGGAATTCTCAATTATGGCTTCCAGAAGCGGAGTCGCCACCGGGCCTGGACAAACACAGTTGACACGAATCCGGTCAGATGCATGATCTATCGCCATGGACTTGGTCAGCTGCACCACGCCACCCTTGGAAGCGGAGTAGGCTGCGATTTCGGTTCCTCCGACCAAACCTAACTCCGATGCAACATTGACAATCACTCCCCCGCCCTGAGGCTGCATCACGGGGATCGCCGCCCTTGAGCACAAGAAGACTCCCTTCAAGTTGACATCCATCAAGCGATTCCACTCGGCTTCGGTGGTGTCAGTCACGGTTTTTGCCAGCTCTATGCCAGCATTGTTCACCAGAACGTCAAGGCGGCCATAGCCAGCAAGAGTCTCCTGGACCAAGCTGTGGACTTGAAGCGCGTCGCTGACATCCACTTGGACGAACAGCACCTCTGCTCCACCTCTGGCAATCTCACTCCGCACTTCCTGGGTATCCCGGATGTCAGC
This sequence comes from Chloroflexota bacterium, assembly GCA_030616025.1. Taxonomy (GTDB): domain Bacteria; phylum Chloroflexota; class Anaerolineae; order UBA7937; family B3-Chlor; genus B3-Chlor. The sequence continues at coordinate 847 of JAUWYD010000372.1, read as the reverse complement.
CACCACGACCTTGGCCCCTTCGGCCGCGAAACGTTGGGCTGTGGCAAAGCCAATCCCCGATTGGGCGCCCGTGATGATCGCGACTTTCCCTTCAAGTCGCATTGGTCCTTCCGCTGCAAGGTTGTCCATCTGCGATAGCGAGCTCTGAATGCTGCGAAGGGATGCAGGACTTGCGCCTCAGCGTACCAAGTCAATCGACTTCGTTTGACCGTTCCTGTTGATCGGTTCAAAGGGATGATCCCAGTACGAGCAGCTTGTGACATTCAGCCCGTAGGCAGGGATCCAAAGCCGCACCCTCAGCGGCGGCTCCACCAACTCCCTGGCTGAATCCGCAGCACGAGCAGGATGGGCCGCAGGAAGATTCTAACACAGCGTTCGAGCGGAGTCAAGAACTCCTCCCGGAAACACTAGGAGAGGTAGCCGTCTGACACACCTAGTCCCTGGACCCGAGCTCGGCAATGGCTCTGTCCCGGTACTGGCCGTCGCTGTCGAGGTCTATCGCTCGCTCATATGCCCACCGGGCCGTTTCCTCGTGGCCAAGGCGAGCAGATACCACGCCGAGATGGTAGTAACCCCTGGCAAAGTCGGGGTCGAGAGCAATCGCCCGTTCCAGCGGAACCTGCGCTTGGGCTGGCTCCCCTGCCAGATAAAGAGCCCAACCCAGGAGATCCTGTGCCACAGGATCGTCAGGCGTCACGGCGACTGCTTGTCGCGCCGCAGCCAGCCCTTCTTCGGGTCTAGGGAGCACGTCCACATAGAACTGCGCCAGGAGAAGGGAGAACCCAGCCTCGCGAGGAGCAGTACGCGCCGCTGACCGGTACCACTCTCCAGCGATGACGTACTGCTC
>JAUWYD010000156.1 GCA_030616025.1 Chloroflexota bacterium | reverse complement strand
AGGGCCGCGATGATCACCTTCGGGTTCGTGGAATCAATAGACAGATCCACCGCACCGGCAGTCTCGCCCCTATACAGGATCCGCTCCCACGTCTCCCCGCCATCCGTGGTTCGATAGACGCCGCGTTCCGGATTGGGGCCGAACATGTCCCCCATCGCCGCCACGTACACGATATCGGGATTGGTTGGATGAATGCGGAGCCTGGCGATGTGCCGGGTCTCTCGCAGGCCCACGTTGGTCCACGTCTCTCCTCCGTCGGTGGATTTGTAGATCCCGTCTCCGGGCGAGATGAATTGCCGTTGAAGCCCCTCACCCGTCCCCGCGAAGATCACCTCGGGATCCGAGAGCGACACGTCCAGGGCACCCACCGCAGGGAATTTGAAGAAGCCGTCCGACACGTTCCGCCAATGCCTTCCGGAATCGGTGGTCTTCCACACTCCGCCGTGGGCAGCGCCGGCATAGTAGAGGAGGGGATCGTCGGGATGTCCCGCCACCGCAAGGACACGTCCTCCACGGTACGGCCCCACGAACCGCCACTCGAGGGCCGAAAGAAAGCTGGCATCCACGCTGGGAACGTCGGCGGGGACGACTTCGTCCCTAGCCACGGCACTAAGGTCGCCGGGGCATCCAAACAGGACAAGGAGGGCAACACCGGTAGTGGATAACATCCTTAATCCGACTCGGGTGACTCTGCGAATCGCATTCATCGCCATCTCCCCCAGCGGAACGATCAAACATGTTGGTGACATAGGTCTTCTCCTTCGAAAAAGATGTCGATTCTCAATTTATGAGAAAGTATAACCAGGTTCGTTCAGTTTGCCGGGGTGCCCACTTCGATGTGTGGGCCGGTCGGATCGCCAGCATTCTGGCCGTTGGTGGACTTCTCGATGTCAAAGGTCAGTCCGAAGCTCAACAAGCCTTGCATACAGGCAGGCTTTATTGGCAGCCTTCTCCTGGGTGTAGAAGATTTTGGTGGGAGTCCCCGGTACGTTGCAATCGGCGAAACCGACTATTTCCAGAGTGTATTGCTTGCCCTCGATTTCGATGATTGTGGTCTGAAGCGGTTGAGAGGCGACCGTCACCCTATCTCCACACGGAGGGTCGTTCGGAGCGTCGGGATACTTGCATGGGACATCGTCATTGACGGTTTCATCGAGGGTTATGGTGCACTCGAGCACCGCATTAACGCTCCCGGAAAGCGTAATAGTGAGCCCAACGTTCGCTAGCGGGTTGTAAGCAACGTCAATATTAACGGTGCCGTTATAGTGTATGAATGTTCCCAGTTTGAACACGGTTCCATCGGTGGGCATGCTGGCGCCGTCCAACCCGTCAAAACCGAATCCGCTCTGGTCGGCAAAAGGAAGAGAAGGCGGGGGGTTATCGTTTACGTCCTGAGCCCCATAACGGATTTGGTTTTCGTCGTTTGTCGCCTGGTTCTGAATGCCCGGGTCAGTGTCGCTGATGGCGCTCGGGCTATTACCCGGTCCCGTCGCCCAGCGGTCACAGCTGGCGCCTTGTCCATCGGTTCCTTGGTCGGGGATTCCCCAGACACCGTCAACGTCGACGGTGGGGTCCTGGGCCGCGACGGCCGACGAATTTGCCAGGCAGATGGGGAACGCCAGAGTTAGCACCATCATGACAGCCAGTAGTCCTAGTGCTTTCGCATTGTGTTTCATTTAACTACCTCCTGAATTTGTTTGTTTGACTCTATTAACTATCGATATCGACAGTATTGAGAAATCGAAGGGAAGCTTTTCTGGACAGTAACAGACTTTCCCTTCATTTGAGGTTTGGAATACCATTTTGTATACCATGATTCTTGTTGTCAAGTCTTTGGATTCAATCCCGACGACGTCAACGTACTTTGGTGGAGTACTGACTGTTTTGCCACATACGGACGACGGTGTCGTTCTTGAGCTCGAAGACAAACTCCTCTCCAAGCTCACCATCATCACGAATCCGACGAAAGCGATGGTCACCTATCTTCTTGAGCTTGGTGAGACTTGCCCTTGGGTTTTCCGTCGGTAAATAGACGGTTGCCAACTGGTCGCCCCAGATCACGACGGCGAGCTCTCCCCAGGCCACAGTGGAGTAGAGACCGGTGTAGCGGCGCAGTGCCGGGTCGGGGGCACTCGCTTTCTCTGGGGACTCGATGGCTTCGGCGATGGCGTTGCCGACGATTTTATTAGCGGCTCGCGCGATGACCCCCGGGCTCGCCCTTGCACCTTCAGCGTTGATCATCACGATGGCGGCGAATTTGGTGTCCGGCTGCAGCTTTAGGGAGGTGCGGAAGCCAGGACAGGCACCACCGTGTCCTACAAAGGTTGTTTCCGCAGTTTGCTGTTCATCTTCAGGGTAAATACCGAATCCGAGCCCCCAGTGTGATCCTTCGCCGGCAAACAATTCAGGATCTACCCGGTGGACCCGTTGCATTTCGCGAAGGGTGGTTGGCCGCAGAATTGAGGCTCCGGGAATCAATTCTGCGCTTGTGCCCCAGGCGCTGCCGAGAAGTCTGAACTGCCAGGCGGCAAAACGCGCCAGATCCTCCACCGTCGACGCGTAGCCTGCCGCTGGCGCGATAGCTCGCGTCTGAAACGAGGCCAGTGCATGGCGCTGCCCCGCACGATCCAGCGGCGTATACCCAGTGGCGAGTCGCCCTCCCGCCAACTCCAGGGGAATATCCGTGGTCGTATCGGTCATGCCGAGGGGGTCGAGAATCCGCTGCCGAATGTAGCTGTCATAGGACATGCCGGAAGCCGCGGCAACGATCTCGCCGAGAAGCGCCATTCCGAGATTCGAATACTGGAAGTACCGATCCGTGGGGTAGAGCGTGCGTTGGCTGCTCACGCGCTCGATCATCGCTTCACGGGTCGGAAAGGGGAAGGTGGGATCGGTCCAGTACGGAAATGGGGATTCGCGTGGGAGACCGGAGGTGTGCATCAGCAAGCCACGCACGGTGGCGGGCGGGACATCGGTGAAGGTCTGCTGGATGTCGAACCAAGGCAGGTGTTTCTCGATTGGGTCGTCGAGATTCAACTTGCCCGCGTCGCGAAGCTGCATCACGGCAATGCTGGTGAATAGCTTCGAGACGGAGCAGATGCTGAAGATAGTTTGCGGCGATACAGGCACCTTACGTTCGAGATCGGCGTAGCCAAAGCCCCGGCTCCAGAGTAGGTTCTGATCATGGACAATGGCGATCGCGATCCCCGGGATTTGCTCGTATGCCAGATGGGCATCGATCCACACTTCGAGCAACTCGAGGGCGGAGATCACTCGAGGGTCGTTGGCGATGTCTTTGTGCTGTTGATCGGCCTCGACCGTTGCGGGAGGCCGCTCCTCAGTTGCTGGCGGCAGAATTGCATTGCTGTCGTATGTCACCTCTGAATGCGAGTATCCCGCCAGGATGCCGAAGGCCATGATGGCTACCAAGTATACCGCCAGTGGTCCTAGTACTTTCGCATTGTGTTTCATTTTACTACCTCCTTTAGCGGGAGAGCAGAGGTCCAACCTCTTCCTCAATGACCTGGTTTAACCGGTTCCGTTGGACTTCGAACCGTTCCGAGAGGTCTTCGAATACCGCGTACATCGATTTCGTGGGTTTGGCGTCGGCTGCGCCGACAGCTCTTGAGAGCGAGCTCAGCTTTTCGGTCAACCCCGGGGGGCTCCACATCATGGGGTGAGCCTTGGACCCCATCCATATCGTGAGAATGCCCTCGATCTGCCTGAACTCCTTTAGGATCCCCTCGACCTTGGCCCTGGAATCCTCTGGCAGCTCAGCCCGACGCCCTTCAAGCTTGGCTCGGACTTCTCTGATTCTGATCACGGTGTCGGCCACTTCCGAAAACCGATCCCGGAGGTCAACCATGAGGTCGAACTGGGCCCTGAGATCGGCGTCGCTGGCCTTTACTCTCGGATCTTTCCGAATCTCGAAAGGCTGCTCGTAAGCCTGTCCGTCCACAGAGAGCCGGGCGATGTATCGTCCGGGAAGCGCAGTCGGCGATGAGGGCGGTGAGTAATCGATGCTCATGAAACCGTCCAATGCTCCAGCGGCCGGGGGCATCTGGGTACCCGGATATCGCATGTCCCAGAAGAATCGGTTCATCCCTGCGCGGGTGGCGGGGCTGCGGCGTCCCTTCGACCTGCTGGAGAATTGCTGGATGATCTCGCCGCCCGCATCCGTGATGGTGAACATCACCTCACTGGTGGATGCTTTGGCCAGGTGATATTCGATCATTACCCCCCGCGGCGGGTTCCTCGCTGCGTCTGAAGGTCCTGAGTACCCACCCCCACCCCAAGGTCGGCGG
>JAUWYD010000373.1 GCA_030616025.1 Chloroflexota bacterium | reverse complement strand
CAGAGGGCAATGGAGGAAGGTTTCACCAAATACACCCCCAATGCAGGCTTGTTGTCGTTGAGAGAGCAGATAGTTGTGAAGCTGGCGACAGTGAACGGCCTAGAAGCGAGTGTAGAGAATGTGGTGGTGACGACGGGCGCTGTGGGTGGCCTAGCCACCGCCCTGATGGCTATCCTGGAGCCAGGAGAAGAAGTGCTCATCCCCGACCCTGGGTGGCCGAATTTCGAGATGATGGTCACTTGTTCGCATGGCATTCCCAGGTACTATCCATTGTCCCAGGAGAACGGTTTCTGGCCTCGGATCGAGTTGCTGGAGGATGTTGTCACACCTGCGTGCAAGGCTATCATTGTAAACAGCCCTGGCAATCCGACCGGTGCTGTGTTCCCGGCGGAGCTGGTTGAGGCGCTGGTAGACTTTGCAGTTCGACATGATCTCTATCTGGTGGCTGATGAGGTGTATGAGCAGCTTGTTTTCGGCGCTGAACATGTCAGTCCCGGGATATTCGACCTTGATGGTCGTGTCGTAGGGGTGCACAGCTTCTCCAAGACCTACGCGATGACGGGCTGGCGAGTTGGCTATACGGTTGCCACCCAATCAGTCTCTGGATATATCGCCAAGCTTCAGGAGCCGTTCTTCTCGTGTGCCTCATCGGTGTCTCAAAAGGCGGCTGAAGCGGCCCTGCTGGGTTCCCAAGACTGTGTGGCCGAGATGCGCAAACAGTACCAAGAGCACCGGGACTTGGCCACGAGACTACTGACGGATGCCGGCTTGGCTTTCGTCGAACCTGAAGGGACATTCTACACGCTGGTGGACATCTCTCCCTTCAACACTGAGTCCTACGTTTTTGCCAAGAGGCTCTTGCAGGATGCCGGAGTAGCGGTGGCACCTGGACGTACCTTTGGTCCGAGCGGCGACGGCTATATCAGGGTGTCTCTTGCTCCCACAGCGGCGGAGATCCGGGAGGGACTCAGCAGGCTGGCCTCATTCGTCGGCAACCTCTAGTTCTCTTATCGGCGTCAAGGCCACCGCATAGAGGATAGGGTTCCGGGTTCAGCCTCGTGGAGGCTGAGTTGTGGCCGCTAACATATCGGCTATTGTGGAGAAGTAGCATGGACGAGACAGGGCACTACGAAATCACTCGCGATGATCTCAGCCGGTTCGCCAACCGTGGACCAGCCTTTGTGACGTTTGGTGAGGTGATGGTTCGCGACACCCCAGCGGACATGGAACGTCCAGAGCGGACTCGCCTGGTCCATCTATCGATGGCAGGCAGTGAGTACACGCTGGCAATGGGTCTGAGCCGCATGGGCATTCCCTCGGCCTTCATCACCCGTGTGCCCGACAATGCTTACGGCCGCGCGGTCAGAAACATCGCGCGGGAGCAGGGGGTGAACGTCGAGCACATTGTCTGGGCGCCAAGGACAGAGCCTATTGGGCGGTTCATCTACGAGATTGGCCGTACCCCGAGACGGAACACCGGGGTATATCAACGCATGTTCTCGGCAGCCTCCAGGCTGGATGCAGGGATGGTCGATTGGAAAGCCGCGCTAAGAGACGCCAGACTATTCCACAGCTCCGGGATCACCTTCGGGCTAGCGACGCACAGCAAGTACGAGCGCAATTACTGCTACGAGGCGTACATGGAGGCCATCGCCAACAAGCCCGAAGACTGCCTGGTGGGCATGGATTTCAACTATCGAGGCACGCTATGGTCCCCTGAGCAGGCCCGCGAAGTCTTGACCCCGATCGTGGCCGATCACGTCGACGTGCTGATCACGACCATCGAGGACATGGCCAAGCTGTATGGCGTGGAGTGTGGCCGATACACTGCAAAACAGGTCGTTGACGGCGATCTGGGGCCGATCGAGGATGACGACATCCGG
>JAUWYD010000094.1 GCA_030616025.1 Chloroflexota bacterium | reverse complement strand
TGGATCTCGGGAGTGGCGTGCTCGGACATGCGAAGCAACCAATAGGGCGACGGGTCGGTCCAGAAGAACTGGTACTGCTTGTCGATCCACCAGTCGGGGAGGCCCTGATAGGCCATGGCTTCGCCGAACTCGCCTCGGGTGAGGCCCCGCTTGCGGCCCATCATGAAGATGGTTCCCTCGGTGGGGATCTTGGGGCGGAGCTTCTGATTCCAGTAGTAGCGAAGGGGCCAGGCGATGCACTGGTTGAGCAGGACGCCATAGGAGGCGTCGGTGATAGGCTTGAAGCCCGCGGCCTCGGCGATGAAGGCGGACAACTGGGAGGCGCCGACCCAGTTGAGGGTGGGAATGGCATTGAGGGCGGTGGAGACGAGGTGGGCAGCGGTTCCGGCGCCGATGGACAGAGCATAGAGTTCGCCGATGGTGTCAAAGGCCCGGGAAGGCTCGAGGGCCAGGTCGGTGCCAGCCCGGTCAGCGACAAACTGGAGGTACTGGCCAGGGAGAGCCTTGAAGTCCTCGAACCAGCCGAGGATCCTCTGTTCCAGGCTGTCGATAAAGTCCTCGGCAGCATCCCCCACGGTTCTAGGCTTTCGAGGCCATATATCATCAAGTGCCTGGACGAGTTGCATCCCGAGGGCAGCAATAGGAGGAGCGGTGGGGCCAGGCATAAGGGGGGGCAACATAGTGACCAGCTCGTGCAGGCCGGAGTTGAGGGTGACGATACCCTGCCAGACTTGAGTGATGCCCGGCACCACGATCCCCACCAGGACCTGGTGTACGGGTGTGACCACGTTGAAGACTTGCGCGATGTTCGGCACCACGGTATCCACGAGGACCTGCTGTGTGGGTATGACGACGCCCAAGATCTCCTCGCCCTGCGACACCACGGTCTCCACGATGACCTTCTGAGTAGATTGGAGCCCGACCGAGACTTGAGCGATGCCCGGCACCACGACGCCCTCGAGGACCTGGCGGGTGGGTATGACGACAGCCAAGATTTGCTCTGTGGTTGGCGCCACGTCCTGCACGAGGAGCTGGTAGGTGGATTGAACGCCATCGATGACTTGAGCGACCCCCGGCACCACGTTCCCCTCGAGGACGAGGCGGGTGGGTATGACGACGCCCAAGATCTCGACTCCGGCGGGCACCACGGTCTGCACGAGGAGGTTCTGTGTGGATTCGACCCCACCCCAGACTTGAGCGATCCCCGGCATCACGGTCCGCACGAGGGCCTGGTATGTGGGAGTGACCACGGCCAAGATCTCCGCTCTGGCGGGCACCACTTCCTGCACGAGGAGCTGGTGGACAGATTGGAGCCCACCCAAGACTTGAGCGATCCCGGGCACCACTTGCTGGACGAGGAGCTGGTGGGTGGGTGTGACCACGCCCAAGACTTGGTTGATCATGGGCACCACGTCCGCCGTGAGGAGAGTGCGGACATCGGCTATCATGCTTTGGGTGTAACCGATCGCCAGGGATATGGTCTCGGTTAGGAAAGTGTTGACACCGACGACCCGGTCTCTGACGTCAACGATCCCCCCGGCCAAGACCTCGGTCTGGAAAGAGCTAACATCGCGGACCCGGTCTCTGACTTGAACGATCCCCCCGGCCAAGACCTCGGTCTGGAAAGAGGAGACCCCGATGACCCGGTCTCTGACGCCATCTATCTTTGCGTCGGTGGTGTACTTGAGGTGATCGCTCAGACCCCACAGGTCCACCTGGATGTCGACCTGCCGGGGGATGAGGGTGCTCACTTGACTGGTACGAATGTCTGCGACCAGTTGCCCGACAGTCGTGAACCAGATGATGGGGACGGGAAAGAGGCCAGCTGGTGTGGTCACGTTGGGCCCCCTTCGGGTGCACCTTCGGGTCGCAGTAGCGGCACCTTCGGCTAGACCTCGATCGTGAGGGCGCCACCTTGCTCTACGGTCCTGGCCCTCTCCCGGAGCAACTGTGCGACCCGCTCGGCGGTATCGTCCTCGAGGGGCACACGGATGTTCACGGTCTGAAAGGCCTCATCCATGTAGACATAGTTGACGTCGATCTTGCCCCGGCGTGCGGGGTCGGTGGACGGGTACTCGTTTCGGGCGACTCTTCTGTACTTGGCCATGGTTTCTCTCCTTACGCCTCTTGGCGTGTCTTGGTCCCAAAGTAGAATCCGACGATGGTGCCGACGATGGCTGCAAGGATCTCGGGGACGGGGCGGCCGACGACTGCAAGATAGCATATGACGCCGAATCCGGCAAGGGCCATGGCGCCCTGGATGAGGGCAGAGGTCTTGAACAGGTCGATGAGCTTGTCGCGCATGGGGATCTTGCCTCCTCACGGCTCGTTCTGGGTCACGATCACGCGATCAAGATAGGTGTCCTTGCTTGTGTCCCCGTCGCCACGAACGGCTACAACAACGGCCATGTTTGGGGCTTCGTCATCGGGAACCTCGTCAGGAAGGTATCCCCGCATGTCGAAGAGCTGCTCGTTGAGGATGAACCTGATGTACGTCCCCGCGGCGGCGTCTATGACCATCTTGAAGATGGAGTAACAACTGTAGGTAGTGGACACGCGAACATTCGTGGCGAACTGCTCCTGACCGCCCGGATCGGTCCAGTAATACAACGTCTGGGCAGCTAGATCGTACGTCACCTGGTAATCCCGGCGGTTGGTACCATCATAGACCGCGATGGCACAGGCAACTCTGTAGATACCGAGAGGAATGGCGAGAGCGCACTCAAACCCCATGTTGCCGAGCACTGGGTAGGCAAGCCTCTTGAGAACGTCGAGGCCGGGAACTGCCCCTGTCCCAGAGACCAACACTACGTGATATGCTCCATGAAGGGGGCACTCAGAAGAAAGTTGGATCGCCGCGTTCACACCGTAAAGCCCATAATGCCAGGAGTTCCGCCCCTCCTCGAAGGCGTCCATCCAGATCACGTCGCCCCGGCGGTCGTGGCTAACCGGACTCCAGGTCCTTACTGCAAGCTCGCCCCAGTCGTCCAGGCCGAAGACGGTATCTTTCGGCCCTACAAGTCCCCAATCAGGCGTTCCGTGGGGCATTCTTCCTTCTCACACCTCCAGGGTCATTCGGTAGCCGGTGAGTGCGACGTAGCAAAGGTCACCTGCCAGCCCTCCGATAAAGTCCACTCTAACAAACTCGCCAGGGTTGAGCCACCACCACCCATACAAGTAGGCGACTCGCCAGGCCGGAATTGCGCGCTCTACCTCTCCGATGTTGTGCAGCGCGGCCTGAACGTTCGCCGAGTAGCCGTGTCGGGTGGTGGCAGTAGTCTGATCGCGCGATGCGATGGTGGTGACACACCATATCTCGCCAGCAGCGCAGGAGTTAGAGTCTACAAACCCGCCCGCTCCGCTGATGGCCGCAGTACGGGACTGTCCCAACGAGCCCTCGTAGCTGAACAGCTGATCCTCGCCCCGCACCTGGACGCGCCCGTGGTCGTCCACTCGCGGTACGTGCCAGTGAGTCCCGTCCCAGAAGAGAGCGGTACGTGGGGATGGCGGGCTGACCGGGGTAACACCATCGTCTGCTAGATATGGCTCGACTAGCGGCGTAGTTCACCTCCTGGCATCACCCAGCTCCTCTCAGAATGCCCAGGGCCTCGAGGGTGCGCTCAAGCGCCTCCATCTCCCCCGGAGGCGGAGCGGGCTCGATGGTGACCATGAAGAGCAGCGTATGAGGAAAGAAGTCGTCGAGGTTCCAGGTCTTGACGACGAACTCCAAGGGCTCGACGGTGATGGGGTAGCGGTCCTCGAAGGAGAATACGTAGTCGTTCCAGTGAAAGGACGTCTGGGGGGTCCAGGGCCAGACTTGCCAGCCCGAGTGCCAGATCTGCATGTGAGCCAGGCCAAAGGGGCCATCGGGGAAACCGACCCAGATGCGGTTGGTGACGCCGGGGTAGATGGCAACCTTAGTCTCGCTGGGGCTGGATGCTGGCGTGTTGGCCGGGGTGAGGATCTCGGCCTGAAAGAGCATGGCGGGCTCCTTCCGTCAGATGTGCCCGTCGTGACCATTCACGACCAGCTCGAGCGTCTGGCCCACTCCAGCCCCTCGGAAGCGAGCGCAGGGCACGAACTCGCCCGGTCCCACGATGTGCGTCTGCAAGCGTACGGCTCGATCCTTGTCCGGCGGCGCCGCCGACCTATAGCAGAAGAACTCCGTCCCGTACTTGAGCCCTACCTCGATGGTATCGGTTTGGCCCGATCTGTTGATGCCGGTGATCTCGTGCCAGGTGTACAACTCGCCCGGCACGCGCTTGTTCAGTACCACGTCATGTATCCCGGCGTTTGCACACAGATCCAGCACCCGCTCAACGATAGGTGTCAATGGCATAAAAGCCCCCCTTCCTGACAGGCAGGAGGCCGCCGACGGTCACTAGGACGACCGCTGGTCGCAGGGTTGGTCGGAATGCCCCGCGCCCAGAGGGTGTCCTAGCGACCGCCAGCGGCCCATGAGAAACGGCTCCGCCGCCTAGTACGGACGGTCCTGAGTGAGAACCAGAGAGTTGGCGGCAGCCGCGACGCCGCCCCGAATCTCCATCCGGATGCCCTTGAAGCTCTTCGTCGGGAACCAGTCTGCAGGATCCTGCTGGTCGCCGAAGGGGATGTAGGCGCAGTCGAAGGGGTTGCGGCCCTGGATGTCGGCATACATCTTCATGTTTGCTGCACCAGCAGCACCAACCGTCCGAGTCGCCACTGCGCCAGAACCCCAGCCGGCATTCGTGTACAGTGTGGTCGTGTCCGCCACCGCGTCGACCTCCAGCTGTACGCTCTCGTGATCTCGAAGGACACACTGGATGGTATTCCCGTCAGAGACGCAGAAGCAGTGGGTGTAGTGGAAGATCGGCAGCAGAGTCGCCAGCCAGTTCATCAGATCCCAGCCACGGATGTTCATGGCGATGTGCTGGCCACCGTCACAGTTCATGCGAAGCTGGTCAAAGATCCAGTGCCAGACCGTGTTCGCCTTCACCCCGCGCAGCATCATCCCTCGGTAGGGGAAGTCCATGGGCAGATCGATGTACTCCCAACCTGCGGCCGCAGATGTCCAAGTGTAGATCTCCTTGTGCATCAGGAAGTGCGACGGAGTCGGTGCCCCTTCCATCACGTCAGCCAGGATCGACAGGTCAAGGCGGTTGGCCAGGAACCCGTTGGCGCCAACGGCATTGATGGCGGCCTGGTTCCAGGTGAACCGGAGTTGCGGGTTCTTGAACCTCCGGGGATCGAACGAACGGCTCTTGTCCCCGAGCTTGGTGCCGAACATCATAGGGAAGCTGAAGGTCTGCGGGTCGGTACCGCTCTCGTCAAAGATGTTCTCCTGCATCTGCCCCAACTGATAGGCCGCCAGCGCATAGGCCTGCTGACCGCTCAACGAGTAGAGCACGTCGGCGCCATCGATGAGCTGAATCTGACTGACGCACTGGGGCAGCAGGTTGGCCTTGTTCACCGTGCCGCCGTTCACACACTGGAACTTGATCCAGAAGGCAGTGATCGGGTCCTGGATGTTGACGTCGATGGTGCGTGTCCCGGAGTCGGCCAGGCGGAAGTTGTCCTGTACG
>JAUWYD010000253.1 GCA_030616025.1 Chloroflexota bacterium | reverse complement strand
CCCGCGATGGACGGGCCGAAGCCGCCCACCAGAAACGGGATCATCAACGGGCCTGCCATCACATCCTGCCCGGTCAGGGCGATGGGAATCCAGAAGATCCAGGTGAGGACGAAGGTCAGCGCAAAGAACAGCCAAACCTTGCTGTCCTTCCCAGAAGTAGCGTCTTGCGCTTTCACTGTCTTCCTCCTTCGGCTTTCAAGAACGCACTACCCTGCACCGCAGATCAAGACGATCTTGGGCTTCGGCCCCCTTCTGCTCTGTAGGGGCGTTGAACCAATTATTCCACAATTCAGCCGACTACGCAACGCGTGGGTCCGTTATCGGTCGGGAACGAGCCCAGTGAGCGCTCGGGCGGCCCGTACAGCTCGAAGACGAGTTAACAAAGGACAGTTTGAAGGAGGAATCCCCTCTCCCTTGCTGGGGGAGGATTAATGGTTCGACAAGCTCACCACAAGGGAGGGGGGTGTCCTGTGGCGTCCGCTCAGGGCCTGATGCTGGGCCCGAGCGCAAAGACGAGGATTGTGCCCACAACGCCCACCAAAGATGCAGCGAATAGGCCAACAAAGAAGGGTCTAATTCCAAGCTCCTTCATGCCCTCATAGCTGACACCCAAGCCGACCCCTGCCATGGCGATAGCCAGGAGAGCTCCTGCCCATTGGGCTACTGACTGATGAACGCTGATCCACATACCCTCTGTCCAGACTCCGAAGGCTATCCCGTTAGCCTCGACACCCGCGTCACCCAGGGATCGTAGAGCCGCCAATAGAATGAATCCAAGGATGAACATGGGAAACAACTTCGCCACGCTGGTTCTCTTGCCATTCGAGCTCTCTGCCTGCGCCAGTTGCCTGTTGTGGACCAGGATCATGACAGGGATGACGATAGCCATCAGAGCGTTGCGCACCAGCTTTACAACGATAGCCACATCGGCCGCTGTCGGCCTCGGGGGGAGGAACTGGGAATCATATATGAGCCCTGCCCCTGTTACTTGAGCAGTTTCATGTATTGAGGTCCCTAGTAGTAGCCCTGCCATGATTTGATTGCCGGAGAACATCAGGTGAGCGAGATACGGGTACAGCAACATCGCTATGATGCCAAACACAGTGATAGTGGTAATCGCATAGGCTGTCTCCTCATCCGAGGCATCGATTCCCGGAGCGGTAGCCACGATGGCCGAGGCTCCGCAAATCCCGGTGCCCACCGCGATCAAGATACCTAGGCGCCGGGACAGGTTAGCCAACCTGCTGATGTATACCGTTAACGCCAGGCCAGCAGTGATGCAGACCAGAACTATGGGCAGACCAGCGGTGCCAATCTTCACTAGCTCCAAGATACTGAGCCGGATACCCATGAGGATGATCCCGAATCGCAGAACTTTCTTTACACAGAAGTCGACCCCTGGTTTGAAGATTTCTGGCAAGCCCAGAGTATTCCTGACTACAAGGCCAATGACTATGGCCACCATGATTGCGCTTACTGGGCTCTTGTCGAAGCCCATGAGATCGGTGCCGATGAACTGGGTCAACCAAGTTGCAGCCGCCATGATGGCTACGGGCAGCAGCAGGCCTGGGAGTAGCTTTGGTATCTGATCTACAGGGACACCCAGCAACATCCTCTCCACTCCAGATAATCCTCGCTCCTGCAACCTCACCACTCCTTTCCGTACAACCAATTACTGCGCAGCAAACTCCTCCCACTTCGATATGAGGGACAGCTATGGTGGTCTGACGAGCTTCCTCAGACGCCGAGAGACTGTTGGGAGCGGGGAGTAGTCTCCGGCATATCAAGAGGCAGAAGCCTCGCCGGCCCGTCCTGTGCACCCAACCTTACGAACCCGCGAAGAACTGCAGGACAACTTGGGCGAGCAAGAGCACCAGCGGCAAAAGCAGCGCGGTAGCCAGCAAACGCACCGTTTCGGGCTGCCAGGGCCAGGTGGGGATTCTACTTAGCGCCTGCTGCTCGATCTCCAGACTAGCAATGGCCATGTTCAGGTCCATCATCCCTTCGAGCTCTGCGCTATCCACTCGCTGATGCAACTCGACGATTGTAGCTTCCAACCGCCGAGAGCTTTCCTCCAGCAATCCGTCCTTCTCCTTGACCAGAAGCCGGTGGATGCCAAGCAGAGGCCAGGCGAAGGTCACCACCGCCAGAACCGTGACCAGGAATACTACCCCGACGGACCTTGTGTCGTACAAGATCTCTTGGTTGATGGCCATAAAGCCATAAGGGGGTACCGTCAAGCCCACTGCCATGAGTGCGCTGAGACCGGAAAAGGCATATAGTGGCCCCACCTCAACAGATTGATGCGCGTGTATCTTGTATAAATGCGATTGATCAGTCTCATTTGACGGATCGTGCGGTAAAAAAGTGCGCCAAACATGCACCACGTGATCAGATAGATGGAGTAGACCAGCGCACCCGAAATGGGTCAGGCGGCGATAAGTGCTTCATAACTGCTTAGGGTACCCCAGAGGCTCTCTTGCACAGTCGCGATTAAGAGTGTCACCACGCTTGCCAGTAACGTCGGGCGCGCGGGGAGAGTTGTGATTTCGTAGCATAGTCGACCGTACTCTTCTTCGGTAGCCTTGAGGGCAGGGCGCAAGGTGCTGAGCGCCGCGACGGCCGTATTGTCTAGGTACTGGAACAGTGCCAGGAAGTAGGCGATTATCCCCGCCGTGAATACCTGAGCGGGGAAGAAGGTACCGGTAGCGAAGGACCCTTCAATCCACAGGGCGAGGACTTGGACCAACAGCAGGCCCAGCCCAAGTCCAGCGTAGTACCCCCAACTCGGTCCGGGCCGTCGACCCACCCAGCCGGTGACGCGGTCGATCCAACTCGGCGCGTATGCCGGAAACTCGCTTTCCCCCTTGGAACGGTCTTTGCCACCCCCTACAGCTTCCGCCATTGTCACGCCTCCCTTCCGTTGCGGTGATAGGCTTGCTCTCGCAGGAGTCCCGAACCCGCGCACATTGACCCTGCCGTCTGACTGGTTCCGGAGCCGGGCCCGGATGCCTGTCCCCCTCTCTAGGCCCTGACCAGAGAGCGTCCATCTTCACTGCGCCCCCCGTCGCTCTCCTCACGGCTCTTGAGGTGGACCCTGGACTCGATCCGGTCAAAAGCGCTCAAGGCTCTGCCGATCCTCAACGAACGGCTCGCCTGGCGATGTGCCGGAGGGTGAC
>JAUWYD010000340.1 GCA_030616025.1 Chloroflexota bacterium | reverse complement strand
CAAAGGGGCGATGATGACGAAGATAACTACGATTAGCGTCAGGACGGCAGGCGAAAGCACGAGTTGGGCCAGGTTCGTTGGGTCTTCTACCCAGGCCGGATCCTGAAGATTGAGGGCCAACTCCATCAGTCTCTCTATCCCCCCGGGTGAGAGGGCGACAATGAATGAGATGACCAAGCCCACGACCAGCAACACGACTATCTCGGCGGCGAGGGCTGCTGCGGGTGCCAAGACGGAGCCGTGGGATATCTCCAGCGAGACCGTGCGCCAGGATGCAGCTTTCGTGCGCCGCCCGACGAAAGCCAGGATAGCCAAAGCAGGGCTGATGGCCGCAAGGACGTGAAGGGGGGGAAAGGCCAGCGAGGTGAAGACGGGCGACGTTGACAAGGAGAGCATCGCCTGGCCCACGATGAGACAGAAGACGAAGAGCAATGCCAGCCTCCATGGAGATGGGGGAACGAAGAGTCCCGAACTGCGCCCCCTGAGGGAGTTGCGAGCGTGATAGATCAGAGTGAAGCCCAGGCTGAGAGTCAGAGCAGCCAGGGAGGCGATAGTCACGTTCGTGGCCACCAGGTCGGGACCGCGATGGAGGAAGGGCAACAGTAGGTAGAGAAGGGCGCAGGCGCCTCCCCCAGCGACCAGCGTTGCCCCGCCCAGGAGTGTCAAGATCTTGAGGACTCTAAGTCGTTGGGTCATAGTCATCGTCCTCTTGGGGGCTCGCGAGGCGGTAGATTGCTCGGCCCAACGCCTGCAGCCTCTCGCTGTCCTCTACTTCCTCCAGTGGATGTCGAGGCATGTTGAGGACTCCGTTATGCGCTCCACTGACGGCCCCGGCGATGGCGGCTGTGGTGTCGGTGTCGCCTCCCCCCATGACCGCCGAAGCCACTGTGCTCATGAAGTCGTCTGGTGTCCGCAGGAAGCAGTACAGTGCGCTGGCTACGGTCTCCACCACGTAGCCGCTGGTGCCGAGGACGGCCACGGCGTCTCCAGTGGGAGTATCAGCGGAGAGGAGGCTTCGAGCCTGCTCGAGGTTGCGCGCCACTTCGGAATCCTCGACCAAGGCCGCTATCTCTGGCAGGAGCGTTCGGGTATCAGCTTCTCCGGTCACCAGGCGAGCGATCGCGTACGCCACAGCGGTGGCGCCAGCCACAGCCTCGGCGTTGTCGTGCGTGATGATGCTGGTCGCCCAGCAATCCTCTCTCAGCCGCTCCAGGTCGGGGTAGTCTATCAGCCCCACAGGAGCGATGCGCATCGCTGTCCCGTTGCCCGCCGCCCACTTGCCACGGCGACCGCTATCCCGCCACGATATGCCCCTCTTGAGGTTGAGGATGCTTTCCAGACAAGTGCTGCCAATGCCTCGCAAGTCGCCGCTCTCGAACCACTCTGCGAAGCGCCGCGCCACGTCCTCAGGGTCTACGTGGCCCCGTTCCACGATGCTCTCAGCGATGCAGAGCATCATCTTGGTGTCGTCGGTATACTGGCCGGCGTCCAGCCGTCCCGCGGGTAGAAGCTCCGTCACCTGTCCATACCGCTGTCGAATGGCCTCGGCGCTCATGCCCTCGAAGGGCATCCCCAGGGCGTCTCCGATGGCCAGACCCACCAAACACCCCGCGAACCTATCCTGCGTCATGTTAGGTCTCTCTGATCTAAAACCCTGTGGCTGTGGTGGCTGGTCTCATCGATCTAGCCGCGCGGTTTCTGCCGCAGCTTTCACTCTCGATCGCAGGCTCGCCGGAATCTGCAGTCTCTGCACACGCTAGGATCTTCGGTCATAGGGAAGTCTCGAATGAGGGCGATATTCCGTTCACGGTCGTGCAGGAGTCCTTGCATGCTGTGTACGCTATCTTTGATGTAGCGGCGAGTCTCCTCCAGTATTCCTGCGTCCAATGGGAAGATGTGCCGCTCGTCGAGGCGCAGGTTTTCTTCGACCCCGAGGAGTTGGTCGAGAGGCAGATTGTAGGTTCGGGCCGTGTAGATGCCATAGATCGCCAACTGGAGTTTGGTCTCTTTGCTGACCGTCGAGAGTCCGGTCTTCCAATCCACAATCATCACGCTGTCGTCCGGCCCACGGACTATGACGTCAGGGCTGACCCACACCTTGCACCCTGATAGTGTCATGCTCCGGAGCTTCTCGAATTCCATGATGCTCTCTGGTCCGAGCTCAAGAATCG
>JAUWYD010000263.1 GCA_030616025.1 Chloroflexota bacterium | reverse complement strand
CAGCCATGCCTGGTCGTGCTCTATCTCTTTCACTCTTTCAAACTCGTAGTAGCCTCTCGGGTTGTCCTCGTCCTCCGTTCTCAGGTCGTCGGTCAGGACTTCCATTCCACCGGCGTCGAGCATGCTCATCATCAAAGAAGTACCAGACCGGGGCAGTCCCGAAACGATGGTAACGGTATCTCTATCCATGGTGTTCACTCCTTGTGCTCGCAGTCGGTGCGCGAGTGGAAGTAGCTTCAGCTAGTGTGTTGATCGTACTCGATGGTTGAGACGGGACTCAACCCGCCCATGATATGATTTCTTTCCATCACCAGCGTCGCTAATGGGTGTAGGTTGGTCGGGTGCCGGGGGATCTGAGGCTCCGCTCTTCCCAGCATCATCCACTGGCCCCGCATACCGAGGGCTTCCATCGCCAAGGTGATGTTTGCCATGGCTATGCCACCGTCGTAGAAGCAGTAGTGTTCCTGGGGGCCCCTACCATACCTGCGGCTATCCCTGGTCACGAACAGGTACAATTGACCGTCGCGCTGGAGGAAGCGCCACGGCTGCGCGTTGACGGCCGAAGGAGAGTGCTGCGCGGCTTCGATCAGCGGAGCGATGTCCGTCGCCGGAGTGGCAGGATTGTCGAAGGTATCCTGGAAGAAGAGGCGTTCCACCGGAAGCTTCCTGCTGGCTCCCGCTGCCGCTCTCATCAGCCTGTTGACAGCACGCCCACCAAAGGTGGTAGAGGGCCGTCCGAAGATGAGGAACGCGCCTACGCGAGCTTCCTCCGGCAGGTTGAAGCGTGACCGAACCTCAGCCTCGCGGCGCAAAGCTCCGACATAGCAAGTGCCGATGCCCATCGCAGTCAAATGAACTGCGATTTGCTCAGCACGGTAGCCCAGATCCTCCAGTACATACTCTTGCCCGAGCATGTATGGCGTGAGGTAGTGGGGAGGACTGACAATGCGACCGTATGCCCCCAAGTCTCTCACCAGATCCTCACCAACTGCAACGTCTCGCAGAGTAGCCTCGTAGCGGTTTTCGGGAATGAGGGGCACTGTACGTGATATGATCTCCCGGACCTGTGTAAGCATGGATTGTTCAAGCAGTGCTTTGTCATAGCGGCGCACAGAGCGTCGCGCCAGGATGGCCTCGTAGAGGTCTGTTCGTGGTAGCACTTTGTCTACTCCTCAGCTGCCGACGTATTGAGATACCTTGATTGTCCATGAATACCGAAATGCTGGCAACTTCACGCAGCACTGCCAGCAAGGATACGAATCGCGTGCACATTCATCCGCCTCCTGGCCCCGACACAGCTTGATCCTCTGGCGGTGGGAGAAATCAAGCGCTTTGGGGGGCGTCGTGATCGGCACGCTCAGTGGCAGCGCGCTCAATCCCTGGGTCGGCGGTGGCTCAAGTGAGGCTGGGGAGCCTTGGACGAGGCTCCTAGCCCGCCCTCTACGGGCCGGGCATCGCCCAGGCCCAGATTCCGTAGTGCTCCTTTATCACCTGGGCCGTGATGCGGAAATTGGACTCCGTGAAATGATACTTGATCTCTTCCCAAAGGGCACTTCCCTCTGGATGGGCCACGTTGGTATTCACGTAGTTGAGGTGGGACAGGAGAAGGAGCAGACCGAAAGCTACGCCCAGCACCACCAGAGAGAAGGTCCCCCAGCGAACGGCCTTGGTCCACAGCCCACCCGTGTCGAAGGAATCGGACGCCTCAACGAGTGTGGCCAGGCCAATAACCCAGACAGGATAGAGTTCGGTCATCCTCCTCATACCAAAGGCCCACCCTCCTCCCCAGTCATACAGAGAGGCGTTAATTACAGCCTGTAGCAGGAACATAAGGGCCAGTGTGATGGCCAGGCCACGCTCCGCCTTGACAAGGAGAAGCAGGCCTATCAGGGCTAGCAGGACGAGGGGAGACCAGAGGAACAGACCCCTCTCTGGCGACAGAAGCACCTCCTTGACGTAGATGGGTCCCGAGAGAAACGCCTGCTGTCCCTGGATGGCGGCGGGCACTACCCAGGGATTCCCGTACATCCTCAGCCAGGAGAAGGGCAGATGCCAGGCCAGGAGGAGGAAGCCTGCTACGAGCAAGAGTAACTCTCGCCACTGCCGTCTGGCCAGGGCCAGGAGACCGATGGGCACAGCGTACAGTGCCAGCTGCCACCTGACCAGCAGCGCCATCCCCAGTATGAAACCCATGAAGAACCAGGCAGGTGTATGTTCACGATATCCGACGAGGATGTAGATCAGCAGAGCGGTGAGAAGGGTGCCAGAGACGTGAGACATGTATGGTTCTATGGTGGAGTAGTAGAGTAGAGGAGTGGCCAGGAACAGAGCCAGGCAGCTCAAGAGGGAAGCTCCGGGTGAGCTTATCTTGCGGGCGGCAAAGAAGGCCAGAACCACAGCCAACAAGGCCAAGAGGTTCGTTCCCAGCATTGGAAACAGGCTGTAGGGGAGGGCCACCCCCTGGTGTTGGGTGAAATACGCGTCGTTGACGTGAAACAGGGGTAGCCTGTTCGCTGCTGACGCCAGCCAATAGGTGGGCAGGTACAGGAAAGCGGAGCCGTAGGGGAAAACGGAGGCGTACTCGCCGGTCTCCTCATTCAGGAACACCTGGTACGAGATCACGGCGGCAAAGTGTTCGGCTTGGTTGGCGAGATCAAGATCGTGATCGCGAGCTACAGACTGCAGCCACATGAAATAGGCCAACCCGTCGCTGCGGATCAAGGGGCGATCTAGCGCCAAGAAGGAGGCCAGCAGAACGACGACGATCACCCAGGGGATGCTCGCTGACAGCGCGGGCCGGCGCCGGTGTGCGGTCTCGAATGGACGGGCATTCTGGTTCACAGGATTCAAGAAAAGGGATCTCCTGGCGCTCGGAGGTCAGTCGCTGTGCCGCGTTTCCCTGTCGAAGAGGACCCGATACTTCTCGTGCTGGGAGAAGTGATCCAACCACTCCTGGGCTTCCTCATCAGTCATCCAGTCACTGACCAGGCGGGCTCTCCCCTCCGGTTCCGTCGGCTGCGGCCTGGGACCCACGGTGGGAGGTCCCATCTGCTTGAC
>JAUWYD010000277.1 GCA_030616025.1 Chloroflexota bacterium | reverse complement strand
CCTGCAAGAAACAGTCCCGCGGGACTGACGATACAGCTGCCGCCGACAGCCAGATTGTACTCCATCTCATCTTGCAGGTCAGAGGGAATGTCCTCGGGAGGCAGGTACCAGCTGGAACTGACCACGAACACGCCGTTTTCGATGGCGTGCTGACGGATCGCCGACTCCAAGTCACAGTTCTCAGCGCCGGCCTCCCCGACCTTGCCACCGAGATGGCCTTCCACGCGCCACCACCCTGGCCATAGTGCACAGTGTATCTCTTCGCCTTTGATGGCCAATGCCGCCCGAAGGAGGGTCATGTGGTGTTCGTAACAGATAGCGGCTCCAATCCTACCGATGTCCAAGTCGAACACACGAATGTCGCTGGCGTCTCCCAGGCCGTAGTACAGCCGTTCTGAATGTGTGGGCATCAACTTCCGGTGGCGACCCAGAACCTCCCCGTCCCGGCTGATCATCACCAAGGAGTTGTAGATAGTGAGGCTACCAGGCTGATCGGACAACTCGTTGCAGCCGATCACGCAGTTGACGCTGGCCTTGGCGGCCACCTTGGCCATCTGCTCGACTTCATCGCCGTCCAACCGGATGGCGCTGTGAATCATGCGGGCCATCAGTTCGGTAGAACGCCTGACCGACACCGAACCGCGCCAGAAGGGGTAGCCGCAGAAGTAAGTCTCTGGAAAGACCAGCAGGTCCAGCCCAAGCCGCCCTCCCTCCTCAATGTACCGGCACGTCTTCTCCAAAGTACCCTCTTTGTCGAAGAAGTGAGGGGATATCTGAGCCGCTCCCACCGTGATCAGCCTGCTCATGATGGCTCCTTCAAAGCGTGTGCAACAAGTCGTTGGACAGTCTACAGCCTTGCGTCGCCAATTCGCCGTTGAGCTGCTCCAGCCTCCCATCGTCAATCTCAACCACGATCAACCCTTCGACGTCCAGGAACATCTGCCCGCCATGGGACTCTATAACCTCCAATACCTCCGAGGCGTTCGAAGTGACCCAAGGCTCATGCAGCGCCACAAGCTCGTTCACCGTCTGGATGCGCCGGGACGGCCGTACCGCCTGCCAGTAGTCCTTCGTCTTGAAGCGCCAGGTAAACGTGTCGCCTGGCTCAATCCTGCGCGGCCTAACGGCCCGCCCACTCCCGCTTCAAGTGAACCAAAGATAGGCCTTCATCTGTTCGCGCCCTCCGTGCGGCCTGCCCTCATCGGCTACCGCCATTATATCACACAGATCGTCTGCGACCAACCTCTCTGCGTCGGTCAGGAGTCTTGTCCACGGGTTATACTCGTGCTAGAATGAGGGCGACAGTCCTTCGCTACAAGCAAGGAGGAACAGAGCAATGGTTGACCTAGCGATCATCCTCGTCCTGGTGCTTATCAACGGCCTGCTGGCCGGCACTGAGATTGCCGTGCTGTCTGCTCGGAGGCCGTTGCTCTCAGCCCAAGCACAGGCTGGCGACAGACGAGCCCGGAGCGTGCTCGCTCTACTGGACAATCCAACCGCGTTTCTGTCCAGCATCCAAGTCGGCATCACATTGGTGGGCATCCTGGTTGGTGCTTTTGGAGGTGCCGATGCAGTCCGACACTTGGCACCAGTCATCGCACGGTTCCCCATCCCTGGCGCTGAAGTCCACTCTGAAGCAGTCGCCATCGCACTCGTGCTGGCGGCTGTCACCTACCTTACTCTGGTACTGGGTGAACTAGCACCCAAGAGAGTGGCGCTGCAGCGCCCAGACAGCATCGCCAAGGCCATGGCTCGACCAATGCGATTCTTGGCGTTATTGGCCCGCCCTGTGATCTGGATCCTCAGTCAGTCTACCGACGTCGTTCTCAGACCATTGGGCATCGCTGGTGCACCGCAACCATCCGTCACCGAAGAAGAAGTCAGATATCTGGTGACAGAGGGCGCTCGAACGGGCGTCTTCGTGCCGGCCGAGAAGGAGTTCGTGGACAGGGTTTTCCGCTTCGCTGATGAACGAGTAGCTGACGTCATGCGGCCTCGTCCGGACATCGTTGCCCTGGAAATCGATGAGTCTCCGGAGTCCCTCAAAGAAAAGTTCTTGACGAGCGGATACTCGCGCTTTCCCGTCTATGAGGGCGACCTGTCGAACATCATGGGTATCGTGCACGCCAAGGACTTGCTCACTCAAGAAGGTCCCCTGGACCTGCAACCGTTGCTGAGAGAGGCCCTGTTCGTCCCGGAGACCAAGTCGCTTCTCAGCATGTTGCAGACGTTTCAAGCCACCCACACTCACATAGCCATGGTGATTAATGAATTCGGCGGCATTGAAGGATTGGTGACTCTCGAGGATGTGCTGGAGGAGATCGTGGGGGAAATCAGGGATGAGTATGATCGCGAAGAGCCAGCCATTGTGTACCGACCCGACGGCTCGCTACTCGTGGATGGGTCCCTTTCACTGGCTGATCTCAAGGAGGCCTTGATCGTGGAGCATCTGGAAGGCGAGGAAACACATGAGTTCTACACTCTGGGCGGCTTCATGATGGCACAACTGCGCCGTGTCCCCAGTGAGGGCGACACCGTGGAGTCATCCAACTATTTGTTCGAAGTAGTCGACATGGATGGCCTCCGCGTTGACAAGGTCCTGATACAGCGCCCCCCGTCGGAGTAAGCGATTTGCGCCAGGACCGGGCATCTGATATAATGGACTATGGCGGAAGATAGCATCCGCCAAAGAAGGCCAAGGGCACAGTATGGGTTCAGTTGTCAAGAAGCGCCGTAAGAAGATTGCACGGCACAAGTACAGAAAGAGACTGAAGCGGGACCGCTGGAAGAAGCGTCATAAGTAGGGACGACTGGCTCTGACTGCGGCGAACCCGTCCTGAACCCTGCCCTCCCTCGGGAGTGCGGTCAACAATCTGGATGCGTGGCCAGCATTCGGTCTTGGGGCCGCAGCCACTCCAGATCTGCGTGACCGTTAGTCTCAGCCTTGCGACCACC
>JAUWYD010000006.1 GCA_030616025.1 Chloroflexota bacterium | reverse complement strand
TCGGCCACGAGAACTGCCCCATTGTAGACACCTATTGGCAGACGGAGACCGGTGGCGTTGTGATCACCCCTATGCCGGGCGCCATCCCCTTGAAGCCAGGGTCGGCCACCAAGCCCTTCCCCGCCATCTTCCCCAGCGTGGTCAGGGATGATGGCACGACATGCGCTCCGAACGAGGGCGGCTACCTGATCATCGAGAAGCCGTGGCCCAGCATGCTCATGACCATCTACAAGAACCCTCAGAGATACATCGACACCTACTTCTCCCACTTTCCCAGCCTGGGCAAGGTCTACTTCACGGGTGACGGGGCCAGGAAGGACGAGGATGGGTACATCTGGCTCATGGGCCGGGTCGATGACGTCATCAATGTCTCCGGCCACCGCATCGGCACGATGGAGGTGGAGAGCGCCCTGGTGAGCCACCCTGCGGTGACCGAAGCCGCGGTGGTCCCGTTCCCACACGAGATCAAGGGCCAGGCCCTCTACGCTTTCGTGACGCTGGTTGGCGCCATGGAGCAGAGCGAGGAGTTGAGGAAGGAGCTGGCCTTGCACGTGGGCAAGGAGATAGGTCCCATCGCCAGGCCGGACAAGATCCAGTTCGCCGATGCACTGCCTAAGACCCGAAGTGGGAAGATCATGAGGCGCATCCTGAAAGCCATCGCCGAGGGCAGGGAGCGACTGGGCGACACCACCACCTTGGCCGATCCATCCGTGGTGGATCAGTTAGTGAAGGATAGGCTCTAGCGTCGCCGGGCAAGAGCCCGCCAGCTTGGGTTCACGCATGAATGATCGTAGGGACACGGCATGCCGTGTCCCTACGTGCTCAGCCGCTGCGTCGAGAGTGGCAAACCTGCCGCAGGGTCGTGGAACGTTGCAGGAGGTTCGTTCGTAGTAAGGGCCCCTGCCCTGAGCGAGGCTTGTCCTGAGCCTGTCGAAGGGTCCAAGGGTCAGCCCTTGATCTGCGCCGAAGCGCACGGCACAAGCAAGAAGGGCTAACGTATCGCACACGGTAGCCCTCGATTCTCCCATGCTCCACAGAGAGCCCGGAAACGAATTCCCTAGCTCAAAGCCACGACTCCTACAGAGATACCCTGCTCAGCGGGCGGACGGCAATCCTCGGACGGAGCTCTCCCGAAACGTCAACTCGTAGTGCAGGTTGGCAACCTGCGCCACACCGCTCCACCCGGTCGGGGAACCTCGCTCGCACTGGGACCCCTATCACATGACTCTAGCGGCTCCCTCCGATGAGGGGAAAGACGGTCTCTTTGACGTAGTCCGTCACCCGCAGGACCTCTTTCCTGATCTCATCCTTCATCGGCCCTGTAGTATAGGCGTGCCTGTCACGGAGGCCGCCCCCCTCCACATACTCGGTGCCCAACATCATCCCGCCGATGGCCCCCACGTAGTCGTCTTCTGGCTCGATGCCGTTCATAACCGCCCAGGCCAGGCACCAGGCGCGGGTGACGCTGTTCATGTGATACCCTCCCCCACCCAAGGCCAGGCAGTTGGGAGAGAAGGCCTCTATGGTCTTCACGACGTCGGCATATCCATTGTTGGTAAGGACCAGGTGGGAGAGGCGATCAGGTAGCAGGCTGTCAGCGCCCAGTTGCGCGAAGACCACGTCCGGATCGAAAGCCGCCACCGCCTCAGGCACTATCTCGTCAAAGGCCATCAGAAAGACCTCATCATCCGTCTGGGGAGGTAGCGGAACGTTGATATTGTACCCCTTGCCTCTTCCGAGGCCGATCTCGGTCTCAAAACCGGACCAGGGGAACAGCGTCTTGCCACTCTCATGGAAGGAGATGGTCAGGACACGATCATCCTCATAGAAGGCGGATTGCACCCCATCGCCGTGATGGGCATCTATGTCCACGTACGCTATGCGATGTCCTCTGCGCAACAGATCCTTGACGGCGATCACTATGTCGTTGATGTAGCAGAAGCCTTCCGCATTCCTTCGCTGCGCGTGATGGAAGCCTCCCGCGATGTTGAAAGCTAAGTCGTGCTTCCCTTTCTCCAGTAGTTCAGCGGCCAAGAGGGTACCACCTGCCACCAGCACAGAGTAGTCATAGACCCCCGGAAAAACCGGGCAATCCTCGGTGCCTAGGGTGAATTCGATCATCTCCTCCTCGAAAAGCCCGTCATTGGCCTCCTTTAGTGCCGTCAGGTAGTCCGAATCGTGAAACAGGGCTAGCTTCTGGAGAGGCGCTGGTTCAGGTTCCAAGACGTCGACCCAGGGCTTGTCCAGCAGCCCGTACTTGCCGCACAGCTCCACAGTCTGCCGGGCCCTCTCAGGCTCGAGGGGATGCTCTACGCCATATTCATAGTCGGCGAATCGAGGTGAGTAGATGAAGGCCGTCCTCAGTACGTGCTCGGCCACGGTCTCCAGGATGGCTTCACCATGCACGGACCTTGCAAGCCAGAATTGATCGTGACTATCCGATGGGGGGCGAACTCCCACCCTGATGACGGGGATGTCCTTGGTCCGGTCGTTCAGATCGAGGTCCTCACCCAGCAGGACCAGATCCGGCATCTCCGGCTGCATCAGCTTCCAGGCTTCCTGTGCACCAGTTGCTGAGCTGACGCGATAGTCGTGACTTTGCAGGACCGCCCTGGCTGCACGCACGAACTCGGGGTCATCGTCCACGATCAACACTCTAGCCATGCCTCTGAAGCCTCATGGTGGCGATGTAGATCCCCTCGTCGTACACGTGCTCCACAGGATAGTCGCAATTGTTCAGAATAGAGAGCATGGGGCCGTTGGTTTCCAGGATCTCCGCTGTGAAGGCGCCGACCCCGCGCTGCCCGGCAATCTGGGCCAGGTAGTGGAGCAGGAAGGTTCCGATCCTGATGTTCTGCCAATCATCGCGGACGGTGAAAGCCATCTCGGCCACGTCGGATGATTCTCCCAGTAGCCCATATCTACCCACGGCAATTATCCTTTCCCGCCCCTCCTCGTGCACCAAGCCGACTATAGCCATTTCCTGCTCGTAGTCTACGGTGCTCATACTCTGGGCGGTTTCATGAGGCATGGTTTTCAAGACGGAGAAGTACCGCTGATAGATGCTACGGTCCGAGAGGTTGTAGAACAGATCCTGCATCATGGCTTCATCCGTGGCCTTGACCGGCCGGAAGAAGATACTCTCCCCTCTGAAGGTGAGGGTGGTCTCCAGTTCACAGGGGTAGATGCCTGCGGGCAGCAGCTGGTCACCGTAGATGTAACGGTTCTCCTTCGCCTGTTCCAGCAACTCGGCTCGAAAGTTGGGGTGAGCTATGCCTATCAGAGCGAGCGCACGCTCGCGGATGTTCTTGCCGTGGAGGTAGGCCACACCATACTCTGTTGCCACATAGAAGACATCGCCCCGCGTGATCATCACCCCCGCCCCCTTCGACAAGGCTGGAACGATACGGGAGACAGTGCCTCCCGCAGCCGTGGAGGGCAAGGCGATGATGGGCTTGCCTCCCTTCGAGGCGGCGGCGCCTCTGATGAAGTCAACCTGACCGCCAAGCCCGCTATAGAACATCTGACCCAGAGAGTCCGAACATACCTGGCCTGTCAGGTCTATCTCCAGGGCGGAATTGATGGCCGTCATCTTCTCGTGCTGGCCGATGACAGACGGATTATTGGTGTAGTCGCAGGGACGAAAGTCAAAAGCGGGGTTATTGTGGACGAAGTCATACAGACGCTTGGTACCCAGACAGAAACTGGTAACCACCTTTCCAGCGTCCAGCGCCTTGCTGGAGTTGGTCACCACCCCCGCTTCCATCAGTTCGACGATCCAGTCCGAGACCAGTTCTGTGTGCACTCCGAGATCCCTCTTCTCGGCAAGGAAAGGCGGGAGGCAGTGCGCGATCTTGCCGATGCCCATCTGCAAAGTGGCCCCGTCCTCCACCAGACCGGCAACACTCTGGGCGATTCTCAGCGAAACCTCATCCGGTGGTGGGTAGCACAGCTCTGGCAGGGGCGCGTCGGTCTCCACCAGGGCATCTATTCGATCCATATGGATGAAACTGTCACCCAGAGTCCTGGGCATGCGGGGGTTCACCTCAGCGATGACGTGATGGGCGTTCTCGGCGGCCGCCTTCACCACATCGACGGAGACTCCATAGCTGCACAGGCCGTCCTCGTCAGGCGGCGTTACCTGAATCAATGCGACGTCAAGATGCAGGGTCCGTGAGGCAAAGAGCCGTGGGGTCTCCGAAAGGAAGACCGGGGTGTAGTCGGCTCTTCCCTGGCACACAGCATCTCTCACATCAGGGCCGATGAAGAGAGCGTCGTGGCGAAGCTGTTCTCCGTGCTCCGAGTCGGTGTAGGGAGTCAGACCTAGGGTGAGGATGTGGATCAGCCTGATATCCGCCAATTCAGCGGACATCTTGGACAGCTCCTCCGTTAGAAGTCGGGGAACTGCAGCGCCGGAACCGACGAAGACACAGCAGCCCCTCGAGACAACCCTCACAGCTTCCGACGCTGTGGTTAGCTTGTGCCGATACCGCTCTCGCCAGCCCTTCGATCCCACGCGCTTCCCTTCCTAGAGGTCAACGGCATGGTGGCTGCGCATCACTGCCCAGAAGCACTCTGATCGCGACCCTGCTCAACCAGTCCTGCTCATACCGAATGTTGTCATCGCTGACATCCAAGTAGTAGCGGAGGCGGTCCAAGGTGAAGCCTGGACCGTTGTAGCTGATAATGGTGGTCTCCGTGTGGTCCAGCCTGTCATCTTTGCCCACCTCCACCACCCGGTAGCCACGCGACATGAGCCGATCGGCCACCTGGGACGCCAAGCCTTCGATCATGGTGCCATTGTCAACAGCGATGGTGATACCCTCTGTAGCCAGGGCCGTCTCTTCCCATGTAGGCGGGGCCAAGCGTCCAACCATCAACTCCTTGATGCTTTGCCTGTCGGGAAGCATCACCCAAGCGCCCTCGGGAGTGGTCCATTGAGGCGCCACAGACAGGTCTAAGGTCCGCTGGTTGATGCTCTGTGGCGGGATTTGAGTGATCAGTTGAGCCAAGGACAATATCTCTGCGGGCTCCAGGTCGGTTTGAACGTTGCGCTGCATACTGTCCAGTAGTTCGAAAAGCCTTGGCAACAGCCCAGGGACACCCAGTTCCACAACTCGGTCTCGGATGGCAACTAGCACCTCCCGCTGACGTCGGTCCCGGTCAAAGACGGGGGTGTGACCCCGGCAGCGGGAATAGATGAGGGCCAGTTCACCGTCCATATGCTGCATAGTGGCTGGAACGGTGCGAAACAGCAAGTACTCGCCGGGAGACTTCATGTTAGGTACCCAAAGCTCGGTCGGGCACTGCACATCGACATCTATACCCCCCAGGGTGTCTATCACCTCCACAAACCCACGGAAGTCGATGCGTATGTAGTGGTCAAACGTCATGCCCAGGTTCTCCTCAAGGGTCGCTCTGAGCAGGGCTGGTCCTCCGCCAGGATAATACTGGGCCTCCCCTATGTTGTCAGCCAGATTCAGGCGGGTCTTTCCGTAACCGGGGACGGCAACGTAGAGGTCCCGGGGGATGGAGACCATGCTCACGATCTTATCCTCAGGATCAACAGACACGAGGATCATGGTGTCCGTTCGCCAGCCCTCATGCGGTGGACGCCGGTCCGTGCCCAGAAGCATGATGTCGATCACCCCGGACGGAAGAGGTGCGGGAGTGGGCATAGGGGTCGGTGAGGACCACGCGGTGAGAGTTGGAGCTCCAATATCTGACGACAGACGGGAAGCCGCTATGATGGGGATGACGCTCGCATGACCAAGTATGACTATGGAAGCGATGAGCGGAAACGAGAACCTCGTTTTCTTCACGACGCGTCCCAATACTCCCTCAGGGCTCTAGGATACGAGAAGAGGCTCAAGGCCCCATTAGTGATGTCCCGCTACACCTGCCATCGGGCCCGGCCATGAGGTCTGCGACCCGCCGCCAGTTGGAGATCTCCTCACTCGGGACAGAGGGTGTGGAAATCGTCTCCCAGTATTACCAGCACATCCATCTCGCTCGAGGCGCCTGGCTCCTGATGCACATTCTGGTCCTCGACTTCCAAGTGCGCTTGTAGATTGCTGACGGTGTAGGGTTTGTCAGAGTAGCTGAAAATAAGAGTCTCCGCATAGTCGGTCCTATCAGCCGGGGCGAAGTCAGTTATCTGAAAGCCTCGCAACTCTAGGCGGTCCGCTATCTGCCGCCCCCAACCAGCGGCTGGTGTGCCATTGCGCAGCACTACTCTTGCGCCTTCCTCTATGAGCCGGTTCACCCTCTCAGCAGGTGGATCCAGCATCCCCATGATCACCGGCGCAATCTTCTCCCTGCTGGGCAGCATCACCCACGCCCCTTCAGGCGTCGTCCACTCTG
Source organism: Chloroflexota bacterium (assembly GCA_030616025.1). GTDB lineage: Bacteria > Chloroflexota > Anaerolineae > UBA7937 > B3-Chlor > B3-Chlor. Next base: position 6,809 of record JAUWYD010000006.1, on the reverse strand, counting down.
TGGCCATGGTCAAGTCTATGTATGCCCTGTTCACACTTGAGGGCTGAACTTCGGGAACCAGCTGGGCCAAGGTCATTATCTCCGAGGGGCCTAGATTAGTCTGAACCATCTCCCTCATCGTAACCAGCAACTCCAGAGCGCGTGGCAGGAGCCCTGGGATGCCCAGTTCCATGACTCTACTGCGGACGGCGAACAGCACCTTCTGCTGCCGCCTGTCACGGTCAAACACGGGGGTTTTGTACCGGCATTGAGCGTACCGCAGCGCCCTTGGCCCATCCATGTGCTGCATCCCTGCCCCTATATAACCGATCTGCTTCCATTCACCGGGCTTGTCCGGATCCGCCCCCCATAGCTCGACCGAGCACTCCACGTCAACGTCTATCCCGCCCAGGATGTCTACTATCTGCTTGAAGCCTTCGAAGTTGACCCTGACGAAGTGGTCGAATCCTATCCCCAGGTTGAGCAGCAGCGTCTCATTCAGCAGAGCCGGCCCGCCACCAGGATAACCCTGGGTTTCCCCCAGGTAGTCCGCAGTGTTCAGGCGGTCGTATCCGTACCCTGGTATGTCAACCCAGAGGTCGCGGGGAATCGACACCATGCCCACTGTCTTCGTCCTTGGGTCTACACGCACGTAGATCATGGTGTCGGTGCGCCAATCTGTCTGACCTCGCAGTCTATCGCCCCCCAAGAGCATGATGCTGATCACCCCCTCCGGCACCGGGAGCGGCGTGGGAACAGGTGTGGCCGTCGGTGTGGGGGTGGGTGTGGAAGTAGGAGACGCGGTTGGTGTGGGCGACGAGTTGTTTGAAGTGTCGGTTGGTCTTGGCGTCGGCTCCATCGTCGGCGCAGAAGTATAGGTAGGCGTGGTGGCAGAGGACGCCCCTCCGCCGCAACCCGCGAGCACGGCCCCTGTAATCCACACGGCCAGGATGACAAGCAAGAATCTCTTCATACCTGCCTTCTCGATTCTGAATTGAACTACATTGGCATTATACCACCCCAAAAGCTATAACACAACGATTTCGGGTAGCGGGCCGGCCGCGGCGGTTGAGGAAAAGCACCGTCTGGTAGGAGGCGGGATCTCGGCCGCCGCGGAACCCAGCGTGAGTCATCGTCAGCAGCATCAGCCCTGAGAGGCTGGCTGAAATGAATGCGCCGAGGATCAACGCATCCACCGCGAAGTCGGGTTCGGCTTTGCCGAGCATCGGAATCTTGGTTCACTTCCCTCACCCTAACTATGCCAGCCAGTTGTGAAGCGACTGGAGATTGTTTGTGAAGGAAGCATGAAAAAGGCGCATTTGACCAGTTGTCACTCCTGCGATCGCCACTTGATGTAGCACGCTAGATGAGCCAGCAGGGTCACGGTGTGGTATAATCTGCCGCGGGGAGGCCAACCATGAGTGATCAAGGCAAACGAATAGCGGATTCCAAAGTAACCATCAGCCAGGTCATGCTGCCTACGGATGCCAATCCTCGGGGTAACGTCCACGGCGGCATCATCATGAAGCTGGTGGACCAAGCCGGCGCCATCGTGGCGGTCAGACACAGCCGCTCGAACGTAGTGACGGTGGCCGTGGATTCGATGACCTTCTTCTCTCCCATTTACGTGGGGAATCTAGTCACGCTCACGGGCTCCTTGAGCTACGTCGGCCGCACCTCCATGGAGGTGGAAGTACTGGTGGAGGCCGAAGATCCCATGACAGGAGAAAAGACCCACACCAACTCCGCCTATGTGGTGTACGTGGCGCTTGATGAGAGCGGCCAGCCATGCGAGGTTCCAGCGCTGGTCGCGGAGACGGAAGAGGAACGAGCACGTCTAGCCAAAGGCGCGGAGCGGCAGGCAGAGCGACTGGCGACAAGAGGGGAACCCGTCTGAACCACTGTTCGGCAAGGCCGACACGACGAGTGACGCGCGATCACTGGATGAGGTTGGGACGCAGGGATTCCTGGATGAGCTTCTCACCCTCACTCTCCTCACGCCCCAGACGGAGCAGGAATCGGCGTCGTAGTTGGCGCACCACATCACGTGGAGACTGGCCATCCAAGGCGACGCGGCCTCCGGCCATCAAGCTGTGTCCCCCGCCCCTCCCCAGGCCCCTGACCACCTCCTGAACGACGCGACCCGCATTGCTCTCGAGATCGTTGGTTCGCACGGAGATGACGATCTCGTCATCGAAAAGACCCATGCAGATGATCCACCGTGCGCCCTCCCAACGCAGGAGAAAGTCAGCCATCTCTGCCGCCAAGTCTGGCCAGTCCATCGGCCCCAGACTACAGATGACTGTGTCATGGTAGATGAAGGTGCGCTCCAGGGCCCGCTCGAAGGCGCGGAAGTACGCCAGGGGGACCTGGGCCTGCTCAATCTGCGCCAAGATCTTGGTGTCGGCCAGGGGGAGCAGGTATAGATAAGCTTCAACGTCAGACTCTCCAGCTCCTCGGGCCAGCCCCATGGTGTCGGACTTGATGCCGTAGAAGAGGGCTGTGGCGGTCCGACGATCCGGCACCAGATCGGCCGCCTTGAGATAGTTGGTCAGAATGGTCGAGGTCGCTCCGCACCCCGTGCGGATATCCACAAACGGGACACCTTTCACCTCAGACTGGACGTCAGAATGATGATCGATGAGGACAGTGGGGGCGATCTCTTGGGGGAGGCCAACGTTCCCGGCCCCCGCTTGCGCGTCCACCAGGGCAATGACCTCGAACCGTGGAGGGTCCACTTCACGGAGGGGGCGGATCTCGATGGCCAGTAGTCGAACCATGGCCTTGTTCTCCGCCCGCCCGATGATCCCGCCGTGGGCCAGCGTCGCCTTCAGGCCCAACCGTTGCTCCAGCAGGTAGGCCAAGGTCATGGCGCTGGCGATGGCATCGGGATCAGGGTCGTCATGGGTAACGATCAAGGCGCTCCTGGCGCCTCCCACCGTCTCAAAGAGCGCTTCTACAGCCTCAGCGCTGCTGGAAAAGGCGCGATTAGGTCCGTCCTGACTCACGTTTACCCCTCACTCCGCTCCCGCAAGAACGTCCAGCACGCTGGTCGCTGAACCCCAGGTTCCTACCGCTGCACCCAGTCCTCGACGCCCTTGGCCACGAGAAGGAGCCAGAATCGGTTGGCCGCATCTTGGAGTGTAGCCCCTGCCTCCCAGAACTTCAACACGGCCGGGATCTTGTATAGCTCGCTGCCGGTTTCACAGAAGAGCTCCACGTTGTCCAGCGCCTCGGTCCACGCATCACCACTGCGCAGCACCAAGTCGTGGATCACGGCCGCTTCCGGCGGCGGGGTGATGGCCCGCACACGGCGCAGCACATCCTCCATGGCCAGGTTGTCGCCCGCTAACCGCCCGTCACACAGCACCGCATCGTTGCCTTCTTCTGCCTCTTTCAACATCTCCCCGTCCCGTTCCACAAGCTCCCCGGCCTCCACCAGCAACGGCTGCATCTCATTGGCATAGGTAACCAGTGCCTGGAGGTCGCTGCCAGGCGGCGGTACTCCAGGCAGCGTCGCAGGTGGCGGGGGCGGGATGTAGGGTGTGACGGTCGGTGCAGGCGGCGGTGCGGAGGTGAACGTGGGAGGAGGTGGAGGTGTCGGCGTCTCCTCCGCCCAGGGGATTGGCGCCTGCGTTGGTGTCTTGTCTAGTCCAGCCAGCGCCCCACCGACCAAGATGCCCACGCAGCAAACCACGACTAGTGCCAGCACTCCCAGTCCGATCCACAAGCAGGTTCTCGTGCTCATCGCTTTGTCCTTTTCAACCGGGTGGGCCCACGCCCGCCACCCGCAGGCAGCCAGGTGTAGCCCCTACTGCTGCTCCTCCCACCACTACCGCCAGGCCTCCGCATCCTCGCCGAAATCCTGCCCTGTGATGGACTCTAGCGGCCAGGTCGCCGCCGCGCGGACGCGAGAGCTTTGGTCCTGCAGGGCCTTGATGAGGGCGGGGATGGCCTCCACCGCCTCTAGGCACCTGTCCCGCAGCGCCAGGCGGCAGCTTCGAGGAACAGAGGGGACAAACGTGCTTGGTCTTCTCTGCCACGGTGAAGTACCCCCAGGTGAGAACGCTCGAACGGGGCTTCTCCGAGGATGTAGGCTTGGGAAAACCTAGATGCCCAGCTCTCCCTTGATCCGGATGAACGACACGATGTTGTCGCGACCTAGCATGCCCAACAGCCGGCCGTCATCCATGACCGGTAGTTGATTCACCCCGTCAGCGGTCATGTTCTGCATGGCAGCCCACAACTCCTCGTCAGGGCCGACCCTCTTCAGTCCCTCCAGGGGAGTCATCACCTGCTCCACGGTCGTCGTCGCCCAACGATCCCGGGAGACGCCCTTGATGTTGTGCAGAGTGAGCAGTCCTCGAACCAGGCCCCCCTCCATCACCGGGAAACAGCGAGCCCCGGTGGGCAACATATGCTCACTCACCAACCTGTCAAGGGTCAGGCCCGCGTTCACCTGCGGGCACTCGCGACTCATGGCCTCGCTTACCTTATGTCCCGCCAGGAGGTTTCTGACGGTCAGTTGACGGTAGCTGCTGCTGGCAGCGTTGTCCAGGAACCAGCCGATGAAGGCTATCCACAGGCCGCCCACCCAGTCACCGGTGAAGATCTGCCAGATGCCGGCGAGGATGAAGAGATAGGCCACCACCTGTCCCACCAGAGAAGCCCAGCGGGTAGCTCTCTGCAGGCTCCCTGTGGCCTGCCACAGGATGGAGCGCAACACCCGCCCACCGTCCAGGGGAAATCCCGGGATCAGGTTGAAGAACCCCAAAAGCACGTTGATGAAGGCGAGATATGATCCCAGCGCTGCCAGGGGCTCGCTTATGCCTCCGGCGAGCAACGACACCGCCCCAAAGCAGACTCCCAACACGATACTGGTCAGCGGCCCGACTACGGCCATCACGAACTCCGTAGCGGGTGTTTGAGGTTCCTCACTCAGCTGGGAGACACCTCCGAAGATGAAGAGGGTGATATCATGGACAGGTAGACCCCGAGCCCTGGCGACGAAGGAATGGGCGAGCTCGTGCGCCAACACCGAAACGAAGAACAGCACGCTCGTGGCGAGGCCTACGGTCCAGTAGAGGGAGAGAGGCCAATCGGGGTAGTTCTGCGGGAAATAGCTCCCCGCCAATGTCCAGGTGACCAGGACGAAGATGACTATCCAGCTCACATGGATGTTGATGGAAATGCCGCCAATCCTGGCGATCCGAACTGAGTTTCTTAGCATCTTTCCTCCTTCCATCCGAGGGGCGAAATGATCTCTCGCATTATGTTGTACTAAAGCCCTTGTGGGCGACCCACGACGGACACAAGGCCCTAGGCCACGCTGGATATCAGTTCGAGGCCATCCATATACGGATGCAGCACCTTCGGGATGGCAATGCTCCCATCGGCCTGCTGGTAGTTCTCCATGATGGCGATCATCACTCGCGGCAGGCCCAGCCCCGAACCGTTCATGGTATGCACGAAACGCGGTTTGGCCCCCTGTTCGGGGCGGTACCGGATGTTGGCGCGGCGAGCCTGGAAATCGCCGAAGTTGGAGCAGCTCGACACCTCCAGCCATTCTTCGATCCCAGGCGCCCACATCTCCACGTCGTACTTCTTCATCGCCGAGAAGGCCAGATCACCGGTGCACATTTCAACCACGCGATGAGGGATCTCCAGTAGTTCGGCGATCCGCTCTGCATTGCGCACTAACCCCTCCAGATGGTCGGCAGAGGTCTCTGGCTCTACGAAACGGACCATCTCTACCTTGTCGAACTGATGGCCCCGCTTGATGCCTCGCGTGTCTCGGCCCGCCGACATATGCTCACGGCGGAAACAGGCGGTATAGGAGACGTACTTGATGGGCAGGGAACCGGGAGGCAAGATCTCATCACGGTAGAGGTTGGTTACCGGAACCTCCGCCGTGGGGATCATCCACAGGTCGTCAGGCTCATACCGATAGAGATTGTCGGCGAACTTGGGCAGGTTGCCCGTGCCTACCAGGCACTTGCCGTGCACCAGGAACGGGGGATAGACCTCGGTGTAGCCATATTCCTTGATGTGCACATCCATCATCCAGGTGATGGCGGCCCTCTGCAACCTGGCCCCCAATCCCTTGAGGACATAGAAGCGCGTGCCCGATATCTTCACCCCACGCTCGAAATCGATGATGTCCAGCATGGGTCCCAGGTCCCAGTGAGGCAGAGGCTCGAAATCGAACTGGCGCAATTCGCCCACGGTACGCACCAGCACATTCTCGCTCTCGTCCCGGCCCACGGGCACTGATGGATCGGGCATGTTGGGTACCAGGAGAAGCAGTCGCTGAAGCTCCTCTTTCACCGGGCCAAGGTTGCTGTCCAGCTCCTTGATGCGATCACCCACTTGCCGCATCTCCGCGATCAGCGCCTGGTCTTTCTCCTTCATGCGACCGATTTCCTTGGATACCACGTTGCGCCGATGCTTCAAGGCGTCCGCCTCGGCCAGCAACTCCCGTCTCTGGGTGTCAAGGGACAATATCTCATCAATGGGCGCCGTATCGTTTAGCTTGACCAGAGCTTCGCGAACCTCATCTGGGTGCTCGCGAATGAACTTCAAATCAAGCATGGTCTAGTCCTACTCCCCCCTGAATGCATTGTCTTCGATGCTGCACCGTCCGGCAATGCCGGTACGCGAAGGGGAACATGTGTTGCCTGGTATTATACTGCAGAGACAGCGAAAGTTCAAAGCTCTAGCCCCTCAGCGCACAGCGAGACCGCCCGCGAGGACACACCTCTCTGGTCAGTGTGTTTCTGAACGCGCCCTTCGACTCTTGAAGTGTTTCGGGACCCTCGCGGGGCCAGCGA
>JAUWYD010000019.1 GCA_030616025.1 Chloroflexota bacterium | reverse complement strand
CTCCGTCGAGCGAGTCATAGTCTGGAGGAGCTTGCCACCCTCGTCCCTCCTGCGATGGTGTGTGTTGAGAACCTAGGACGGTTCGCCTTTGACCGCGTCATCCCCCTGGTGGAACGGCACGGGATGAGAATCTGTCTCGATGTGGGTCACTTGACCGTACGGGGAGGCGATCCTGTGGGTTTCCTTGCTGAACATTGGGATCAAATCGGTGAGATCCATCTGCATGACGCTTTGCGGGGCAACAAAGGTGCTTCGGACGCGCGAGATCATCTGCCGCTGGGCCAAGGTATGGTGGACTATGCGGGTCTCATGGATGCACTCGATGAAGGAGGCTATGACAGAGTGTTGATCCTCGAAGTGAACACAGAGGCCGACCTCTCGCAGAGCCTGGAGAAGGTGCGTCCATGGCTATGAAAACACCCGTCATAGATTTTCACATTCACATAACGACCGCTGATGAGTACAGCGATTGGTTCTTGCACTGGCTTCAGGGCTACGCCGGTGAAGAGACTCTCGCGCATCTCCGCCAAGTGCTCAGCAGCCCTCAAGCGATGCTGGAGTATCTTGATCAGCAGGGGATAGATTATGCCGTGGCTTTGGCAGAGACTAACCCCCTCACAACCGGCACGAGTCCCAACGATCGAGTGGCCGAGTTCTGTCGTGCGAGTGAGCGGCTCATACCTTTTGCCAATGTAAACCCCTTCTTCACGGCTGATCTGGTGAGCGAATTGCGACGGTGCGTGAGCGATTTGGGTTTCCAAGGTTTGAAGCTCTATCCTACCTATCAGCACTTCCATGTCAACGATGTGCGCCTCTACCCCTTGTATGCTGAGGCGCAACGCCTGAAGGTGCCGATAATGTTCCATACTGGCTCCTCGGTGTTTCGTGGTGCCCGTCTCAAGTATGGCGATCCCTTGTATCTGGATGATGTGGCAGTGGACTTCCCAGAGCTTACCATCATCATGGCCCACAGCGGACGGGGCTTCTGGTATGATGCCGCGTTCTTCCTGGCTCAGCTGCACCCCCGCGTCTACATGGAGATAACAGGCCTACCGCCGCAGAAGCTACATAGCTATTTTCCCAACCTTGAGAAGAATGCCCACAAGATAATCTTTGGCTCAGACTGGCCTGCAGTGACGAACATCAAAGGCAACGTTGCCGCTATTCGGAGGCTGTCCCTCCAGGAGGAGAGCAAAGCCAAGATCCTGGGAGGTAACGCCGCTCGCGTGCTTGGGATCCCGACGTGAGAGTACGCAAGGAGGATGCTCTGGAGAGTAAGAGAGCATTGATAGAGGTTGCTCTCGGAAAACGAGAGGCGGAGCTCTACATTCACAATGGCAATCTGGTAAATGTATACTCCGGTGAGCTCTTGGAGAAGCAAGACATAGCTATCAGTGGCAGACGTGTCGCCTATGTGGGCCCGCCAGCAGAGAACATCCTTCGCGGAGCGGAGGTCATCGACGCCAGAGGAGCCTATCTGTTGCCTGGCTTCATAGATGCCCATGCCCACGTGGATTTCTTTGCCAACCCACTGTCTTTGACTCCCCATCTCCTGCTTAGTGGCACAACTTCCGTGATGGCCGACCCTCACGAGGCGGTAGGTGCGCTGGGATCAGCAGGGTTGGAAATGCTGATCGAGATGACCAGGGATCTGCCTGTGAAGTTCTACTTCAGCGTCCCCGTGGCCACGCCGCCCCTTCCCCAGGTGGAGGGCGAGCCCATACTGACTCTGACGGAGGTGGAGTCTCTGTTGGTGAGACCGGAGATAAGGGCTATTAGTGAGGTCACTCCGTGGGCAAGGTTGATCTCCTGTGACGCCGACCTGCTCGCCAAATTCGACCTGGCTGAACGTCACTCGCGGCGCATAGAAGGGCACACCGCTGGTGCTCCCTTCAGGAAGCTAGAGGCGCTGGCGGCAGCAGGACTGACATCCTGCCATGAGGCCATCAACGCGCGAGAGGCCAGGGAACGTCTGCGTTTGGGCATGTACGTGATGTTGCGTCACGGGTCGATTCGTCGTGACCTGGAAGACCTTGCAGAGTTGGTGGTTGGCGAAGCCCGTGCGGACGCGCGCAAGGTGATGCTCACGCCCGACTGGATGGATCCCCTGGCAATGCTCGAACATGGCTACATGGATGGTCTGGTCACCTCGGCCATCGGACAAGGGGTGCCACCCGTGACCGCCATCCAGATGGCTACTCTCAATCCAGCCACCTACTTGGGCCTGGATATGCGGATAGGTGGCTTGGCCCCGGGCAGAATGGCTGACATCCTTCTCGTTGACCAATTGGACGACGTGACGCCAAGGCTCGTCGTGGCGAATGGTAGGATTGTGGCTCGAGATGGTCAGATAGTGGTGGATATTCCCCCCCTACCCCCCGAGACGTTGCGAATAGCCTGGCTTCCTCACCGTATGCTCCCTGGCGCCTTCGACGAGACGGACTTCGATGTGGAAAGTCCAGATTCGCGGGAAACAGCGACTGTGCCAGTGATCGGCATACTGGACAAGACCATCACCAAACGACAAGATATGAGCCTGCCTGCGGAGGACGGCGTTATCCGGTTGCCCCCGTCTCGGGACGTGCTCAAGGTTGCTCTGTTGAACACCGAACTCCCAGGCTTCATGATTGCGTTTGTGAGTGGGTTTGGTGCCAGGGTAGGGGGACTCGCCTCCAGCCTGGCCCACGAAACCCACCGCCCTATGGTTGTCGGCTGTCAAGAGGGAGACATGGTACTTGCCTTGCGGCGGATGCAGGAATTGCGCGGGGGGATAGTGCTTGCACACGAGGGAGAGGTGCTGGCAGAGATACCGCTGCCCATTGGTGGCTTGATGTCCGCGGCTTCGCTTGAGGTGCTTGCCACTCAGATAAGGGGAGTGAATCGCACGCTGAGGCGGATGGGGTCTCAGCTAGAGAATCCGATCTTCACCCTTGGCTTTCTCACCTTCTCGGCACTGCCCTGGGTACGGCTTACGCCCAAAGGGGTGTGGGATGTGAAGGAGGGCCGGATAATCTGGCCGACTTCAGAGGGTTAACTGCCCAGCGGGCCTTGCGACGATGCCCTTCTCAACGTGTTCCTTGCACTCCACGCAGTGCGTGGTATAGGACAGGGCTTCCAGTCGCTCAGTGCTGATCTCCCTGCCACAGATCTCGCAGATGCCGTAGGTGCCGTCCTCCATCGAATTCAGCGCGCGAGAGAGTGAATACTGCTTGCCTTCCAGATTGCGTAGAAGGGCCAGGATCTTCTCTCGCTCATACACGTGAGGATCTCCATCCTCGAGATCTGCTTCCAGTTCGGACTTCAACACTTCTCTCAGGCGCAAGATCTCGGCCAGAGTTTCGTCCTGCTCTGCCTCAATTGATTCTCTTATCTTACTCCTCTTGTCGTCTGCCAAGTCGTCCTTCCCTTCCCTGCGCAGGCAGAGAGGTCTCTCGCGGTCCCGGTACGATCAGCGGCAACCTCTTCGGTGGGGGCCTTGAGAAAAGGCCCGTTTTATCTATATACTGGATTTTCCATCAGATGTCAACGGGCCTGAGAGTCCTTTTCCGCGCATAATCTCACCCATGCTCGCGTAATCTGTCAGAAGCTATGTTTTTCGTTCTGCCTCGAGGCGGCTTTCCCATTCAGGTCAGCTCTGGTATAATAGTCGAAGCGGTATGCCGATCATGGAGACGTCATGGTGTCTGAGGAGAGGATTGTTTCTCCGATAGCAAGAGGCGAGGATAGGGCTCAGGAGATCAACCTGCGCCCGCACAGTCTTGAGGAATTCATTGGCCAAACCAAGGTCAAGGAGAACGTGCGCATCCTCTTGGAGGCCGCGCAGGGCAGGGGTGACGCGCTGGATCACGTCTTGCTGTACGGGCCTCCGGGATTGGGCAAGACTACCTTGGCCCATATCATAGCTCGCGAGATAGATGTGAGAATCACTGTCACTTCGGGCCCTGCCATTGAGCGGGCTGGAGACTTGGCCGCGATAATCACGAACTTGGCTCGGCACGAAGTACTCTTCATAGACGAGGTGCACAGACTCAGTCGGGTGGTGGAAGAACGGCTGTATCCGGCCATGGAAGACTACGCCTTGGACATCGTCATCGGTAAGGGGCCCAGCGCCAAGACTATTCATCTTGCGCTGCCTCACATCACCGTCGTTGGTGCTACCACTCGCATCGCGCTCTTGACCGCACCACTACGAGAGCGCTTTGGCGTCGTCTACCGTCTTGATTTCTACGATGATGAGGCTATGAAACGCATCGTGCAGCGCAGTGCAAGGCTACTTGGAGTAGAGACAGACGAGCGTGGAGTTGACGAAGTGGCCACGCGTGCGCGAGGCACTCCACGCGTCGCCAACCGGCTATTGAAGCGGGTGCGTGACTACGCGCAGGTTCGCGCCGACGGCACCATTACTCGAGACGTGGCTTGCGAGGCCCTGGGCGTGCTGGAGGTAGACTCGCTTGGGCTGGACGACATCGATCGGCGCGTCATCGAGGCGATAATCGTGAAGTTCGATGGAGGACCGGTGGGCCTTGACACTATCGCTGCGTGCATCAGCGAGGAGGCAGACACGATCATGGACGTCTACGAGCCCTACTTGCTGCAACTTGGCTTCATAGATCGTACCCCGCGTGGTCGCGTGGCCACCAAGCTGGCCTATGGACACCTGGGCATCCCCTACGACAAGGAACCTCCGCAGCCGCGACTGCTGTGAGTCACCTCAGGGCGGGCGATGGAGAGCGTACGCGTATTGGATAGCGATGGCAGGGAGCTTTCTCCGTGCCCGTTGAGCAAAGCGCGAAGAATGCTGGCTCAAGGCAGGGCGGCTCTAGTGCGTGAGGATCCGTTGACCATTCAGTTGCCGTATGCAGTGCGCCTGCCTCCAGGGACACAAGTGGCAGAGGGCGAGAAGCCAGGGAAAGGCAGGCGTGTTTTGCTGCACATTTGTTGTGGCCCGTGCTCCACTTATTGCATCAACCGCCTCCGAGAAGAGGGTTTCCTGGTTACAGGCTTCTGGTACAACCCCAACATACATCCCTTTGCCGAGCATGAGAAGAGGCTCGCTGGTTTCGAGGCTTACATCCGGTCGGTGGGTCTGCCTGTCCTTCGAGAGGATGGCTACGAGATGGCATTGTTCCTACGGTTGGTGGCCGGTCACGAGGCCCGAGACCAGCGATGTCGACTCTGCTACGAAATGCGATTAATGCGCACGGCCAAGGTGGCCGCCCGAGAGGGATTCGATGCCATCACCACCACGCTGCTAATCAGTCCGCACCAGGATCAGGATATGCTGCTCGAGACTGGCGAAAGGGTCGCCAGGGAGTCCGGAGTGGAGTTCCATTTCGAGAACTTCCGGCGGGGTTGGTCTGAAAGGGGCCGTCTGACTCGGGAGCATGATCTGTATCGGCAACAGTATTGCGGCTGCATCTATAGTGAATGGGAGCGATACGCTGGCGAGAACGTCTCCAGCTCGCAAACGGGAGTGATGGATGTCTAGCAGGGTCACAATGGGGCCACGGAGGGTTCTAGCGCATCCCTCAACGTACCTTCTGATCGCCTGCCTTATCCTCCTGATGCACGAAGCTTTCTACTACCGCGAGTTAGGCGGCGACGCCGTGGACGATGCCTACATCTCCTTTCGCTACGCTCAGAATCTCGTGGATGGTCAAGGTCTCGTGTTCAACGCGGGGGAGCGGGTTGAGGGGTACACCAACTTCTTGTGGACCATTGTGCTGGCGTTCTTCATGCACTGGGGATTCGAGGTGTCCAGGGTCGCTGTCGGCTTGGGCGTCCTTTCCAGTGTGGCCACTCTCTGGCTGGTTCATCAATTCTCCAGAGTGATCTCGCTTGGAGACTCTCGGGTACCGATCATCGCGGCACTCGGTCTGGCTGTTGATGGATCCTTTGCCTTGTGGGCCGTGAGTGGCATGGAGACTTCCCTATTCGTTTTCCTGGTACTTGCCGCAGTGACGGTCTATGTTTGGGAGTGGAAGACCGAGAAGCCTGGTTTCTTCTCGGGAGCTTTGCTGGCCTTGGCAGCCATGACCCGGCCCGAGGGGGTGCTTGTCTTGGCCGTGGTGGTGATCCATCAAGCTCTTGCCCGGTTGGTGTTGCAGAGGCGACTGGTCGCCGTCGCAGACGTGGTCCGGGCAGGGGCTTTTCTGGCACTATACCTTCCATATTTCCTCTGGCGCTACTACTACTACGGTTTTCTTCTGCCCAATACTTTCTATGCCAAGGTCACTGTGAGCGGGAGCGGAGCTCAACTCCAGCGGGGCTTGCGACATGTTGGCACCTTTGCGAGCCTTCATCTGGGCTGGTTGATGCCGTTGTTGGTTCTCGTCCCCGTGCTGAAAAGGAAGTTCACGTTCTGGCTCACTCTGCTTCTGGCCCTTCTCCTGACCTACGTCTTCTACATTGGGTACGTGGGTGGCGACTGGTCTGTGGGGCGGTTCTTTGTGCCGATACTGCCGGCCGCGTACATTCTGGTGGCAGCCGGCTTAGTGGAAGCCTACGGCAGCTTGCGGGGTTGGATAGGCAGGATCACGAGTTCTCGCAATGCTGTGGTCCTCGTGGGATGCATGGCGGGAGCAGTACTGGCAGCTGGATACGTGGCTCTGTTCAACTACTCGTCTCTAGAGGGGGAGCATGAGTTGTTCGTGGTTCACTTTCAGGCTGCCAGAGCTACCCACGCGCGGGTGGTCATGGGCAAATGGTTGCGAGACAATGTACCTGCAGATACGTTCATTGCTGTTGACGCAGCGGGACAGATCCCCTACTATTCTGGTCTGCGAACCCTGGATATGTTCGGGGTCAACGATGTGCACACCGCACATCTCGACGTTGAAGAAATGGGAGAGGGCGTGCCCGGGCATGAGAAGTTCGATTTCGATTATATCATGTGGCGACGCCCGGACCTGATAATAGCGTCTGCACCCTTTCTCGATGGTTCAGATTCCTACGAGCGCATGGATTGGCCCTGGGCGGACGATCCGTCGCTGTATGATTTCCTATATGTCTATCGCCGAAAAGGATGGACGGGCTGGGTAAGAGTGTAATGGAAGCCATCGGCAAGCTGTTGCTGATGGCTGGGGCGATCCTATTGATCCTCGGCTTTCTTCTGACGCTTTTGGGGAGGGCTTCTTTCATCGGTGAACTCCCCGGTGACGTTAGCGTCAAATGGAGAAACGTGTCGTGCTATCTTCCGGTGGTGACCAGCATAGTGCTTAGCATCCTTGCCACCGTGGTTCTGAACCTCATAATCTGGGTCCTGAGAAAGTGAAGACCGCCGACTTTGACTACCAGCTACCTTCCCATCTCATCGCGCAGACACCGGTAGAGCCGCGCCATGCCTCTCGTCTGATGGTGCTGCGTCGGCGAGATGGCAGTATCAGCCACGGGCGCTTCCGTGAGCTGGGAGAATACCTGCGCTCTGATGACCTCTTGATATGCAATGACAGCCGGGTTATCCCAGCTCGTCTTCTTGGCCGCAAGGTGCCGACCGGGGGCAAAGTGGAATTGCTCCTCACGGTCAAGCGAGCCGACACTCTTTGGGAGGCGCTGACGAGAGGGCGCCGTGTACCAGTAGGCGGGCTGGTGGAGTTCTCCAGCGTGGATGGAGGGAATTCAGAGACGACCCTGCGGGCAGAGATCCTGGAACCCACTCCGGCCGGCGGTAGGCTGGTGAGGTTCGAACGAGCCGTTGAGCCGCTCCTTGAACGGCTGGGATGCGTCCCTTTGCCCCCTTACATCCATAGGAGTTTGGAAGATCCTGAACGCTACCAGACCGTATACGCTGACAAGGATGGGTCAGTGGCCGCTCCCACAGCGGGCTTGCACTTCACTCATAGGCTCATGGCAGACCTAGAGACGAGAGGGATAGAATTCGCATTCATCACTCTTCATATCGGGCCGGCCACTTTTCGGCCGGTACGGGCGGAGAGGGTCGAAGAGCACGAGATGCACACCGAGTACTGCCATGTCACCGATCAAACAGCCTGGGCGGTCAGTCGAGCCAAGGTTGAGGAGAGGCGAGTCGTTGCCTGTGGGACCACCGTTGTGCGGGCACTAGAAACGGCGGCTCGCGACCCGTCTCCGGGCGCCCCAGGTACCCTTCGTGCAGACAAGGGCTGGACGGACCTCTTCATCTATCCAGGCTACTCCTTTCGAGTCGTGGATGCTCTGGTGACCAATTTCCACTTGCCCCGTTCGACACTCTTGATGCTGGTCGCGGCGTTTACCGGCGAGGACTTACTGAGCAAGGCCTATCAGGAGGCCATCAAGGAGGAGTATCGCTTCTATAGCTTCGGAGACGCGATGTTAATACTCTAGAAGGGCGGGAGTGTCGTAGTTTGCTACGCAGCGATCGACCAGGGCGGTCGTTGTCGAGCCGTACTGGTTTTGACTTCACGGAAAGCTGTGGTACAATCAACTCAACGCAGTTCCCTACTGATCTGAGACCGAGGGAGAGAGCGCGATGGAGAGGATAGACCAATTCCTGACGTTCTTGGCTGCTGAAAGAGGATGCTCGGAGAACACAATATCTGCCTATCGTGTGGACCTGACCCAGTTCAGAGAGTACTTGCAGAGGCGGTACGGGGCGTTTGTCGGGGGTCTCTGGGGTAGGGTTGAGAAGGATGACATCATAGCCTACATCATGTATCTGAAGGGCGATCGTGAATACGCGGCTGCCACCACAGCGCGGAAGGTAGCCGCGATCAGGTCCTGCTTTCATTTTCTGGTTGCCGAGGGTGTCATCAGGGATGATCCCACGGCCACGCTGGATTCTCTCCGGGTCAAGAAGCATTTGCCCAAGCCCATCTCCGTGGAAGATGTCAACAGGCTTTTAGCGGAGTCATCCAAGTCATCCACCCTTAAAGGGATACGAGACCGAGCGATCTTGGAGCTCCTCTACGCCACGGGCATGCGAGTGAGCGAACTGATATCTTTGAGGGTGGACGATGCCAACCTGGCTTCGGCTTCTGTGCGTTGTTGGGGAAAAGGTGCCAAGGAGCGTGTTATTCCTATACATCCGCGCGCCGTAGCGTCTTTGCGTGAGTATCTGGAGAAAGCGAGGGCCCATTTTGTACGAGACTCCGATGAGAAGGGTCTATTCCTGAACATGCGAGGGCGGCCACTGACTCGCCAGGGACTCTGGCTTATCTTCAAGGACTACGTCGAGAAGGCCGGCCTGCCTCCCGACATAACGCCCCACACTCTGCGTCACTCTTTTGCCACCCATATGTTGGATCGCAATGCGGACCTGATCAATGTACAGAAGCTACTCGGCCACACGAGCATTTCAACTACTCAGGTATACACTCACGTAAGCAGTGAGCGTTTGAGAAAGGTATATGACGAGTCACATCCGAGGGCAAAGTAGGAGCATCGCCCGGCCCTCGCTTGAAGCGACGGGGTGTTGAGTCAAAAGGAGGTCCAGTGGAATGGGATACTTGGAAGGGCTTATGGGTCAGAAGGAGAAGATTGTCTTCAAGACCAGGCAGCATTGGCTGGTCATCGTCCCCAAGCTGGTCTTGTGGATCGTGGTCTCCCTGGTCATCCTGTTGATCACCTTCGTCTTGGCCCTAACGTTGCTGGACGGATTGGCTCTGGTGCTCTTGCTGGCAGTGGTCTTCCCTTTCTGGAGGATCATGGTTGATTCCTTGAACTGGTGGAATGAGCAGTATGTGATCACCAATCGAAGAGTGGTTCAGCTAGAGGGTATCATCAACAAGCATTCTATCGATTCCTCTCTGGAGAAGGTCAACGATGTCGTACTGGAGCAATCTGCGATGGGGAGAGTGTTGAACTACGGTGATGTAAAGATACTTACTGCGAGCGAGATAGGCGTCAATCTCTTCAGGCATATCTCGCGACCGGTGAGATTCAAGACGGAGATGTTGGATCAAAAGGAAGGTCTGAGCCAACTCGATATCTTCGAAGGAAAGGCGACCCGAGTGTTGAGCGAGGACGCCCCGTCGGCTGGGGACATACCAGAACTCATCGCCGAATTGGATGAGCTTCGGAAGAGGGGTATCATCACCGACGAGGAGTTCGAAGAGAAGAAGCGAGCCTTGCTGGAGAAGCTCTGAGTTGCTGGGGGAGGTGCGGCCGTGGACGAACGATCCTATGGCTGGGCAGAGATAGGAGAAAGCACTTCGTATATCCGCTCGCAGATGCCCTCCGATCCGACCGTTGCGATCATCACTGGGTCGGGGCTTGGCGCCGTGGCGGACGACATAGAGGCACCGGAATCCATGCCTTATGGAGCGATCCCCCATTTTCCTTCCACCAGTGTCCAGGGTCATGTCGGAGAATTGGTCATTGGGCGACTGGCGGGGAAAGAAGTCGCTTTCATGCGCGGGCGGGTCCATTTCTACGAAGGGCATTCTCTTCAGCGCATTACTTTCCCTATCCGCGTCATGCACAGGCTGGGCATCGATACCATAATAGTCACCAACGCTGCCGGCGGGCTTCGCGAGGATCAGAAGGCCGGCGACTTGATGCTGATCACCGACCACATCAACTTGGTGGGCATGGCCGG